>CAMCEP010000017.1 GCA_945873675.1 Asaia bogorensis | reverse complement strand
GGGTTGGAGGAATGGCTGATCCGAACGCTGGCGCATTTCGGCGTGCAGGGCGAAAGGCGCGAAGGCCGGGTTGGGATTTGGGTGGCGGATCGCGCGACCGGGCAGGAAGCCAAGATCGGCGCCATTGGTGTGCGCGTGACGCGCTGGGTGTCCTGGCATGGTGTGGCGCTGAATGTGGCGCCGGATCTCGGCCATTTCGGCGGCATTGTGCCCTGCGGGATAGCGGAGCATGGCGTGACCAGCCTGCATGCCTTGGGCATTCCGGCCAGCATGGCGGAAGTGGACGAGGCGCTGCGCAGCGCTTGGGGGCAGGTTTTCGGCTGAAACCCAGGCTGCGAATCGCGGGAATTTCCGCTAAGCCGTCATTTCTCGGCCACTGGAGCGCCCTGCCATGCCTATCCCCATCGCCTCTGACCATGCCGGCCTGCCGCTGAAACAGGCGCTGAAGGCCGCTTTGGAAGCCGAGGGGCTGGCATTTGATGATTTGGGCACGCATGGCCCTGAATCGGTGGATTACCCGGATTTCGCCCATGCGGTTTGCGAACGCGTGGCGGGGAGCGAGGGCTTCGGCATTCTGGTCTGCGGCACCGGGATTGGCATGGCGATGGCGGCCAATCGCCACCCCGGCATTCGCGCCGCCGTCTTGCATAACGCGACCGAAGCGCGGCTGACCCGCGCCCATAACAACGCCAATATCGCCTGCCTCGGCGCCCGCATGGTGGGGATTGAGGTCGCGCTGGATGCCATCCGCGCCTTTCTGGCCTCACCTTTCGAAGGTGGGCGTCATGTAGGGCGGGTACAAAAACTCGATCCGGCGCTTGCCAAGCAGGGCGCGGCGGGCGCAAAAACAACGCCATGAAAACCCCCCTCCCTGCCCTGGTCCGTGCGCCGGAAGGCCTCGGCGCCGCCCCGCCCCCCGCTGGCTTTTTCACCGCGAGCCTGGCCGCATCCGATCCCGAAATTGCTGCCTCCGTGGCGCAGGAATTGGAGCGCGAACAGGATGGGATTGAACTGATCGCCTCAGAAAACATCGTCTCCCGCGCTGTGATGGAAGCGCAGGGGTCGGTGATGACGAATAAATACGCCGAGGGTTATCCAGGCCGGCGCTATTATGGCGGGTGCGAGGCAGTGGATATCGCCGAAAGGCTCGCGATTGAACGCGCCTGCAAGCTGTTTGACTGCGGCTTTGCGAATGTGCAGCCGCATTCGGGCGCGCAGGCCAATCAGGCAGTGTTCCTCGCGCTATTGCAGCCGGGCGATTGCTTCATGGGGCTTGATCTGGCCGCAGGTGGGCATTTGACGCATGGCTCACTCGCCAATCTGTCCGGCAAATGGTTCAAGCCGGTGCCTTATACGGTGCGGCGTGAAGACCAGCAGATTGATATGGCGGAAGTGGCGCGCATTGCGCGCGAAGCAAAGCCCAAGCTGATCATCGCCGGCGGCAGCGCCTATGCGCGTATTTGGGATTTCGCCGCCTTCCGCGCCATTGCCGATGAAGTCGGTGCCCTTTTCATGGTGGATATGGCGCATTTCGCGGGCCTTGTTGCCGGTGGCGCGCATCCTTCGCCCTTCCCGCATGCGCATGTGGCCACCACCACCACGCATAAAACTTTGCGTGGCCCGCGCGGCGGCATGATTCTGACGAATGATGAAGCGCTCGCGAAGAAGTTCAACAGCGCCGTATTCCCCGGCCTGCAAGGCGGGCCGCTGATGCATGTAATCGCGGCCAAGGCCGTTGCCTTTGGGGAAGCGCTGCGCCCGGAATTCCGCACCTATTCGCGCCAAATCGTCGCCAATGCCAAGGCGCTGGCGGGTGAATTGCAGGCGCAAGGCTTGGATCTGGTGACGGGTGGTACCGACAATCATCTGTTGTTGGTGGATTTGCGGCCAAAGAAGCTGACCGGGAAGGTCGCGGAAGCGGCGCTCAATCGCGCGCATCTGACTTGCAACAAGAACGCCATTCCCTTTGATCCCGAAAAACCAATGGTGACATCGGGTGTGCGCCTTGGCACGCCCGCCGGCACCACGCGTGGCTTTGGTGAGGCGGAATTCCGCCAGATTGGCAAGCTTATCGGCGAAGTGCTGGATGGCGCGGCGCGGGCCAATGATGAAGCCGGCAATGGCGCGGTGGAAGCTTCGGTGAAGGCGCGGGTGATGGAACTCTGCCATCGCTTCCCGATCTATCCGGCATGAAGTGCCCCTTCTGCGGATTTGAAGATACGCAGGTCAAGGATAGCCGCCCGGCAGAAGATAGCGCGGCCATTCGCCGCCGCCGGGCCTGCACGGAATGCGGCGCGCGTTTCACCACGTTTGAACGTGTGCAGCTGCGTGAGATTACCATCATCAAGACCGATGGGCGGCGCGTGCCGTTTGAACGTGAAAAGCTTGCGCGGTCCATTCGCGTTGCCTTGCGCAAGCGCCCTGTGGATGAGGACCGCATCGAAAAACTGGTCAATTCCATCCAGCGCCGGCTGGAAACCGAAGGCGAAAGCGACATCCCCTCCAACAAAATCGGGGAGATTGTGATGGAAACGCTGAAGGAATTGGACCAGGTGGCCTATGTGCGCTTTGCCAGCGTCTATCGCAATTTTGGCGAGGCGAAGGATTTTCAGTCTTTTCTCGGTGAATTGGGGCGGAAGGAATAGAGCATTTTCAAGCCAAGTGGACTCACTTGGCGACTCGGAAAATGCGATCAAACAAGGGTCTAGAGCATGTCTGATGAGCCATTGCGAAACGGACATGCTCCTAGCGCCTGCGCGGCGCTGACCCAGATGATGCCGCGATGATGGATGATCTGCTTCATATGCGCGCGGCACTTGCCCTGGCGCGGCGCGGCTTGGGTAATGCCTGGCCGAACCCTGCCGTGGGCTGCGTGCTGGTGAAGGATGGCCGCGTGATTGGCCGCGGCTGGACCCTGCCCGGTGGCCGCCCCCATGCTGAAACCGAAGCGCTGCGCCGTGCCGGTGATGCGGCACACGGCGCCACGGCTTACGTCACGCTTGAACCCTGTTCCCATCACGGCCGCACGCCGCCCTGTTGTGAGGCTTTGGCAGGGGCCGGCATTGCCCGTGTGGTGATGGCGATGCGCGATCCTGACCCGCGCGTGAATGGCCGCGGCCTTGCCATGCTGCGCGGCGCCGGGATTGCCTTGGAAGAAGGCCTGCTGGAAGGCGAAGCCCGCGCGCTCAATGCCGGGTTTTTCCGCCGCATTCAGGCGGGCATGCCGGTGGTGACGCTGAAGCTTGCCTCCACACTTGATGGCCGCATCGCGACGGCTACCGGTGAAAGCCGTTGGATCACTGGCGCGGCTGCACGGCGCGAAGTACATGCGCTGCGCGCGCGGCATGATGCGATTTTGGTGGGCTCCGGCACCGTGCTGGCCGATGATCCGGACCTGACCTGCCGCATCCCAGGCATGGAGCGTGTGCCGATGCTGCGCGTGGTGGCGGATGCCCGGCTGCGCACCTCACCCAGCGCCCGGTTGGTGCAAAGCGCGGGCGTGGCACCGGTGCTTATCATCACCGCGCCCGGCCATCCGCCGGCGGCGCAGGCGCCCTTCATGGAAGCTGGTGCGGATATTGTGACCGTGCCGGCCCATGCGGCGGGCGGGCTTGATCTGCCATCCCTGCTGCGTGCCCTTGGCCGGCGTGGCGTGACGCGCGTGCTGGCCGAAGGCGGCGCGGGGCTGGCGGCGGCGCTGTTGCGGCAGGGCCTGGTGGACCGGCTGGCTTGGTTTCACGCCCCCGCCGTGATGGGTGGTGATGGGCATCCTGCAACTGAGGGCTTGCGTCTTGCCGCGCTCAGCGCCATGCCTCGTTTTCGTCGCACCGCCCAAAGGGCGCTTGGCGATGATATGCTCTCTGAATTCGAACGGATCGAGGATTAGCGCCATGTTCACCGGTATCGTCACGGCCCTTGGCACGGTCAGAGAGGTGCAGCCGATCGGCGGCGGGCATGATCTGCGCCTGGTGATGGGCGTGGCCCCCGATTTCCTGCTGCACCCAACACCGGCTGTCCTGGGCGCTTCCATTTGCTGTTCGGGCGTGTGCCTTACGGTGGTGCAGTTGTCAGCGGATTCCTTCAGCGTGGATGCCTCGGCCGAGACGGTCGCCAAAACCACTTTGGGTGGCTGGAAGAAAGGCTCCAAGGTCAATCTGGAACGCGCGCTGAAGCTGGGTGATGAATTGGGCGGGCATTTGGTCTCGGGCCATGTGGATGGCGTGGCGGAGGTGATTTCCGCGACGCCGGAAAATGCCTCGGTCCGCTGGCGCTTCCGCGCACCGGAAGCCTTGGCGCCTTTCATCGCGCCCAAGGGATCGGTGGCACTCGATGGTGTGTCGCTGACAGTGAATGAGGTTGACGGCGCGACATTCGGCGTCAACATCATCCCCCATACCGCCGCGATGACAGGCTTTGGCACCTTGCAGCCCGGTGATCGCATCAATATCGAAATAGACACGCTGGCCCGTTACGTTGCCCGCATGATGGAGTTCAGGGCATGACTTCCCATTCAAGCAATACCGCCGTCCGTACATCCTTCGCTGACTTCATCTCGCCGACCGAGGAATTGCTGGAAGAAGCGCGCCGCGGGCGCATGTTCATCCTGGTAGATGATGAAGACCGCGAGAATGAGGGCGATCTGGTGATCCCCGCGCAATTCGCGACGCCGGATGCGATCAATTTCATGGCGCGTTATGCGCGCGGCCTGATCTGCCTTTCCATGACGCGTGCGCGCGTGGACCAGCTGGGCCTGCCGCTGATGGCGCAATCCAATGGCACGCGGCATCAAACCGCCTTCACCGTTTCCATTGAAGCGCGCGATGGTGTGACCACGGGCATTTCTGCCGCTGATCGCGCGCGGACCGTCGCGGTTGCGATCAATCCAGAAGTGGGGCGTGAGCATATTGTCACCCCCGGCCATGTCTTTCCGCTGGTGGCGCGGGAAGGGGGCACGCTGGTGCGTGCGGGGCATACGGAAGCGGCGGTGGATTTTGCACGGCTGGCAGGGCTCAATCCCTCCGGCGTGATCTGTGAGATCATGAATGATGACGGCACCATGGCGCGCATGCCGGATCTGGTGGCCTTTGCGCAGCATCATGGGCTGAAGCTTGGCACCATTGCCGATCTGATCGGGCATCGCCGCCGGACGGAAAAGCTGGTGCGCCGTGTGCAGGAAGGTGAGGTTGAGCAGGCAATCGGCGGCACCTGGCGCGCCGTTGTCTATGAAAGCACGGCGGCTCCTGGTGAGCATCTGGCGCTGGTGAAAGGCGATGTCAGTACCGATGCGCCGGTGCTGGTGCGCATGCATGCGGCGTCTCTGTTCCGCGAAATCATCTCGGGACGCGGGCTTGGCGATTTGCACGCGGCGATGCGCATGATTGATGCGGCCGGGCGCGGCGTAGTGGTGCTGTTGCGCGACCCGCGGCCCGATGCGCTTTCCATTCGCCTGAAGCGCGGCGCCACGAATGCGATTGCGCCGGAAATCCGCGATTACGGCATTGGCGCGCAAATCCTGGATGATCTTGGCGTGAAGCGCATCATTCGGCTTTCGAATAATCCGCGCCCGCTGATTGGGCTGGAAGGTTACGGGCTGCAAGTGCTGGAAACCCGCCCCCTTCCTTTGGAGAAAACGCCATGAGTACGATTGATTCCCCTGAACGGGGCCGCGCGCTTTTGCAGGGTGACGCGCCGCGCATTCTGGTGATCCAGGCGCCCTATTACCGCAATGTTGTCGAAGGCATGCGCCTTGGTGCCATGGCAGTGTTTCAGGATTTGAAGGCGGAAGTTGAAACCGTGGATGTCGCGGGCGGGTTTGAATTGCCGGCGGCATTGCGGATGGCGATGAAGGCCCGGCGGCGCTGGGATGGTTATTTGCTGCTGGGCTGCGTGGTGCAGGGTGAGACGGATCATTACACCTTCATTTGCGCAGCCATTTGCAAGGGAGTGATGGATATTTCCGTGGAAAGCGGCGCACCGATTGGCTTTGGTTTACTGACAGTGGACAATCTGGCGCAGGCTGAAGCACGTTCGCGCGCTGACCGCATGAATAAGGGCATGGAAGCCGCCCATGCTTTGGTTTCTCAAATCGCGCTGGCACGGGGCTGGGGGCTGGCATGAAAGCCGAAAGGCGCGCGCCTGCGCGCCCACGTACCGGCGCCCGCGTTGCTGCGGTGCAGGCACTATTCCAAAGTGAGCATACGGGTGAGAGTGTGGAGACCGTTGCGGATCAATTCATCCGCCACCGTATCGGCGCGCCAGCCGGCCCGATTGAATTTGAAGAAGGCGGCGTGCCGGAAGCGTATATTCCGCTATTCCAAGCGATCCTGAAGCAGGTGGCGGATCATGCCGAAGTGGCTGATGCTGCGATCAGGGATTGTCTGCAAAAGGGTTGGACTCTGGACCGGCTGGACCCTGTGCTGCGCGCGTTGTTGCGCGCTGCCACCGGCGAATTGATGCAGGCGCATGAACCGCCGGCGCGGGTCGTGATCAACGAATATCTGGATATCGCGGCGGGCTTCCTGGATGAAGAAGCAACGCGCTACGCCAATGGCATGCTGGATACGCTGGCGCACCGGCTGCGCCCAGCGGATTTCGCACCGGGCGCCTGAAGCGCGCCATGGGCCTGCCCCGCGAATTCGCCCTGATCGCGCGGCATTTCCGCCCGCTGGCGGGTGATGGCGCGCTGGATCTGAGTGACGATGCCGCGCTGCTGACGCCGCCCGCTGGGCAGCAATTGGTGCTGGCAGCGGATGCGCTGGTGGAAGGTGTTCATTTCCTGCCCGATGATCCGCCCGGCATGATTGCGCGCAAATTGCTGCGGGTGAATCTGTCTGACCTGGCGGCGATGGGGGCGGCGCCGCTCGGGTATCTGATGACCACGGCATTTACGCGCGGCACGCCTGACGCTTGGATTGCGGATTTCGTTGCGGGCTTGGCCGAAGATCAGCAGCGTTTCGGCATAGCGGTTTTGGGCGGCGATACGGTGGCAACACCCGGCCCCGCCTGTTTTTCGCTGACCATTATCGGGGTCGTGCCGCCGGGGCAGGCTTTGCATCGGCGCGGCGCGCGGATTGGCGATGATGTCTGGGTTTCTGGCAGCATTGGCGATGGTGCGCTGGGGTTGCGTGTGCTGCAAGGCAAGCTGGCTGGTGCTGCGGATGGGCATTTGGCGCGGCGCTACCGGCTGCCAGAGCCTCGCTTGGCCTTGGGGCAGGCTCTGCGCGGCGTGGCGCGGGCGGCGATGGATGTTTCGGATGGGTTGGTGCAGGATTTGGGGCATCTCTGCCGCGCGGCGGGGTGCGGGGCGGAGATTATCGCTGATGCTATACCGCTTTCCGCCGCTGCGCGCGCCGCGCTTGCTGCCGATGCCGCGCTGCTGCCGCTGATCCTGACCGGCGGCGATGATTATGAATTGCTTTTCGCCGCCGCGCCGGAAGATGCAGAAGCCGTGCAGGCCGCCAGCATCAAGGCCGGCGTGCCGGTGGCGCGGCTTGGGCGCTTCATTGCGGGTGAAGGCGTTGTGGTGCGTGACGCCTCCGGTGCCGCCATCACGCTACCGCAAGGCGGCTGGAGCCATTTCTAAGCGGCGCTACTTATCCTTCTGCCCCAGCGCATAACCGCCGCCATCGGTAGGGCGCAGTGCTTCGAACATTTCCGTCACCGCCGCGTAATCGCGATACCCGCAGCGCGCAAGCGGCTGCGCCTTGGCGGTGTCAAACCGGCCATCGGTGATAAACGCCTCGTCTATATGCACGCCGACCACTTGGCCGATGATGATCCAGCCCTTGACTGGCGCGCCATGCATATCCTGCAATTGCATGGAATGCGTCACCTTGCATTCCAAAGCGGCCGGCGCGGCGGCCACGCGCGGCGCCTTCACAATGCGGCAGGGTGCGGTAGCAAGCCCGGCGGCTTCGAATTCGCTCACACCTTCCGGCAGCGTGTCTGAGGAAATGTTCATCGCATCAAACAAGGACCGGGTGCAGAGATTGAAGACGAATTCCCCGGTGGCGACGGCATTGGCGGCGCTGTGCTTCATGCTTTCGCTGGTGAAAGCCAGCATGGGCGGGCTGGAATGCACGGCGTTGAAAAAGCTATAGGGCGCCAGATTGGGTCGGCCTTGCGTATCAAGGCTGGAAATCCAGCCAATCGGGCGCGGCGCGATAATGGCCTTGAAGGGGTCATGCGGCAGGCCATGGCCAAGATGCGGTTCGTAGAACATGCGAAAGCCTTTCTTGCGGTTGCACCTGCTGTAACCCTGGTGGCGGATTGAGGGAAGCGCCGCGGCTTTCCGGCCTATCCCTGCAACCGGGTTGGGTGCAAAGGGGGGTCATGAACCCGAAACTCATCCTGGGCCTCGCTTTTGGACTGGCTTCTGCCCTGATCTGGGGCGGCCATGCGGTGGTGGCGCGCCCGGTGCTGGCCGATGGCAGCTTCGGGAGTTTTGACCTGGCGGCGTTTCGTTATGGCGTTGGCATGATGGCGCTGCTGCCTTTTGCCTGGGCGGCGCGCGCCACGCTGCTGCGGCTTGGGCTCAAGCGCATTCTGTTACTGGCGCTGTTTGGCGGCGCGCCCAATCTGATGCTGTTCCTGGTGGCGCTGATTTATGCGCCGGCATCGCATGGTGGGACGATTGCGCCGATGACGGCGCCCATTGTCGGCGCGGTCCTGGCGATACCCTTGTTGAAGGAATGGCCCACACAAGGCCGGGCGCTCGCGCTCGGTGCCATGGTGATGGGGGTTCTGATGATTGGCTGGGATGGCGTAATGGGGGATTACCCCGGCGCCTGGCGCGGCGATTTGCTGCTGATGGCCTCCGGCGCCACCTGGGCGGTGTTCACGCTGCTGCTGCGCCGCTGGCAGGTGCCGGCCATCCCCGCCACCGCCGCCATCACCATTGTCTCGGGCCTGGCCATCCTGCCCTTCTGGCTGCCGATGCGCGCGGCCGAGGTGTTTGCCATGCCGGCGGGCCTGGTGCTGTTCCACTTGATCGCTCAGGGCCTGGTGCTCGGCTGTGTGGCGATGTTCTTCTTCGCCCGCGCGGTGGAGCTTTTGGGCGCGACGCGCGCCGCCACCCTATCGGTCATGGTGCCGGTGGTGGCGCTGCTGCTGGCGGGGCTTTGGTTGCGTGAACCGCTTTCCCTGCTGCAAATTCTGGGGGCGGGCCTGGCCGTTGCCGGGATGCTCGCCGCGGTGCTGTTCACCGGAAGGAAAAGCGCATGAATGCCATCTCCACCCCTATGCCGCCGAGCCTTTGGGCCGCCACTGCGCCCGCACCGCCCGCGACGGAACCGCTGATGGGCGAAGCGCGCACTGGCGTTGCCGTGGTGGGCGCTGGCTTCACCGGGCTATCGGCCGCGTTGCATTTGGCCGAAGCGGGCGTGCCGGTCACGGTGCTGGAAGGCGCGGAAATCGGCTGGGGCGCTTCGGGGCGCAATAATGGGCAAGTCATTCCCAATATGTCGCGCCTTGACCCCGATGCCATTGTGGCGAGTGTTGCGCGGGAGCATGGCGGCCGCGACAAGGGCGAAGAATTGGTCGGGCTGATCCGTGACAGCGCGTCCCTGGTGTTTGACCTGATCCGCAAGCACGACATCCAGGCCGAGGCAGTTCAAAACGGCTGGATCCAGCCGGCGCATCGGGCTTCACGCATGAAGGTGGCGGCATCGCGCGTGGAACAATGGGGCCGCCGAGGCGCCCCGGTGCGCATGGTGGATCGCGCGGAAATGGCCTCCCTCGCCGGCACGGATTATTGGCATGGCGGGTGGGAGAATAAGACCGGCGGGCGGATCAATCCGCTGGGTTATGCGCGCGGCCTGGCAGCGGCGGCGATACGCGCGGGGGCGGTGGTGCATACCGGCAGCCCCGTGCGCGCCATCCGGCAGGTGCCGGGCGGTTGGGCGGTGGAAACGCCGCGCGGCGTGTTGCATGCGGAACGCGTGATCATCGCAACCCATGCCTATACGGGCGATTTCTGGCCGGGGCTGAAGCACAGCATTGTGCCTGTGCGGTCCTATCAGATGGGTACTTCGGTGCTGTCTGATAATGTGCGCAAATCCATTCTGCCGCAGGGGCATGCGCTTTCGGACACGCAGGGCGATCTGTATTTCTATCGTTTCGATGCGAATGGAAGGCTGGTCACGGGTGGCGGCTTGATTGTGCCCTTTGGCTGGGAAGGGCGAATTCGCGCGCGCATTACGGAACGGGTGAAGCGCGTATTTCCACAAATTGGCGATGTACAATTCGATTATATCTGGTGGGGCTATGTCGCCGCCACCGATGACAAGATGCCGCATGTTTATGAATTGGCCCCCGGCGTGCTGACCTGGACCGGCTGCAATGGCCGCGGTGTGGCTTTGGCGACCGCACTCGGGCGTGAATTGGCCAAGGCGAGCAATGGCACGGCCTTGGCCGATATTGCGGCGCCGGTGGAAAAGAAGCTTCGCCGCATTGCGGGCCATGAATTCCGCGCCTTCGGCATTGCCTGGACCATGGCGCAGAATCGCTTGCGTGATGCCAGGGATTGAAGGTTTGGCGGTTTTCCGCCGCTGCTGGTAATAGGGTTTCCGAAAAAGCGGCCTTCGCGCCGCGAGAAAATTGCTGGTTGGAGAATAGGCCAATGACACCGCCGCTTGATGCCGCCGCCCCGGCGCGCCCGGAAAATTTCCGCTATTCACCCATGTTTCCGCTCGGTGCCGATACCACGCCCTGGCGCAAGCTGCCGATTGATGGCATCTCAACCATGCAGGTGGATGGCAAGACCGTTTTGAAGGTGAAGCCCGCCGCGCTGGAAGCGCTCGCTTTCCAAGCCTGCAAGGATGTGTCCCATCTGCTGCGCCCGGCGCATCTGGCGCAGCTTGCGAAGATTCTCCAGGACCCGGAAGCGAGTGCGAATGATCGCTTTGTGGCGCTCGATCTGCTGAAGAATGCCAATATCGCTGCTGGCGGTGTTTTGCCGATGTGCCAGGATACCGGCACCGCGATTGTCTTCGGCAAGAAGGGCCAGCGCGTTTGGGTGGAAGGCGATGAGGAAGAGGCGCTTTCTTACGGCGTGCATCGCACCTATACAGAAACCAATCTGCGCTATTCGCAAATGGCGCCGATCACGATGTATGAGGAAAAGAACACCGGCAATAATCTGCCTGTTGAGTTTTCCATCATGGCGCAGCCCGGCGACTACCACGCCGATGAACTGCATTTGATGTTCGTGCTGAAGGGCGGCGGTTCCGCCAACAAGACCTTCCTGTTTCAGCAAACCCGCGCCGTGCTCAACAAGCCGAAGCTGCTCGCGTTTCTGGAAGAGAAGATCAAGACCCTCGGCACCAGCGCCTGCCCGCCCTATCATTTGGCGATTGTCATTGGCGGCACCAGCGCGGAAGCAACACTCAAGACCGTGAAGCTGGCCAGCACGAAATGGCTGGATGCGTTGCCGAATTCGGGCGATCTTTCCGGCCATGCCTTCCGCGATACGGAGCTGGAAGCGGAGGTGCATAAGCTCACGCAAAACCTTGGCATTGGCGCGCAATTCGGCGGCAAGTATTTCTGCCATGATGTGCGCGTGGTGCGCCTCGCGCGGCATGGCGCGAGCTTGCCGATCGGCATTGGCGTTTCCTGTTCCGCCGATCGTCAGATCAAGGCGAAGATCACGCCGGAGGGTGTTTTCGTCGAGGATCTGGAACATGACCCGGCGAAGTATTTGCCGGAAGCGACTGCCGATATTCTGAATGGCGAGGTGGTGAAGATTGATCTGTCCCGCCCCATGAGCGATATCCGCGCCACCCTTTCCAAATACCCGGTGAAAACGCGGGTCAGCCTGACCGGCACCATGGTGGTGGCGCGTGACATTGCGCATGCGAAATTGCAGGAACGGCTCGATGCCGGGCAGGGCCTGCCGCAATACATGAAGGATCACCCGGTCTATTACGCGGGCCCAGCGAAAACACCGACCGGCATGGCGACCGGTTCCTTCGGCCCCACCACGGCGGGGCGGATGGATTCCTATGTGGAAGCCTTCCAAAGCGCTGGTGGTTCCATGGTGATGCTGGCTAAGGGCAATCGCTCCAAGGCCGTTTTGAATGCCTGCAAGAAATATGGCGGCTTCTACCTGGGTTCCGTCGGCGGCCCCGCCGCGCGGCTCGCGCAGGACTGCATCAAGAAGGTGGAAGTACTGGAATATCCCGAACTTGGCATGGAAGCTGTCTGGCGGATTGAGGTTGAGGATTTCCCTGCCTTCATCGTCATGGATGACAAGGGCAATGATTTCTATGAGGGGCTGGAGTAAGCATGGCGGGCGACCGCCGCCTGCCGGCGCGCTTCATGCTGCCGGTGACGGGCTTCATCCTGTCCGGGATCATGACCATCATGATCTCCGGCATCTCAACGGTGCTCGCTTTGGGGCCGGGGCCAGAATTTCTGGCGCGTTGGCCGATTGCCTGGCTTTCTTCCTGGGTCATCGCCTTCCCGACCGTGCTGGTGGTGCTGCCGATCGTGCGGCGGATTGTCGCGCGCATTGTCGCGCCGCCGTGACAGGAGAAAACCGATGCTGGAACTGAGACCCAATTGCGAATGCTGCGGGCGCGATCTACCGCCGGAAAGCCGCGATGCGCTGATCTGTTCCTTTGAATGCACCTGGTGCGTGGATTGCGCGCGCACCAAATTGCCGGGCGAGCTTTGCCCAAATTGCGGCGGTGAATTGCTGCGCCGCCCGATCCGTCCGGCGGATAAGCTCGCAAAATTTCCAGCCTCCACCGAACGCAAATTCCGCCCGGAAAAATGCGGCGGGCCAATCACCGCGTGATAGGGACACAAAGCCATGAATGAGCGCCGCTTGATTTCCTCCGGTTCCAAATTCGAAGCGGAAATCGGCTATTCCCGCGCGGTGGTGGATGGCGATTATGTCTGGGTATCCGGCACCACCGGGTATGATTACGCCACCATGACCATCGCACCCGATGTGGTGGCGCAGGCCGAACAATGCTTCACCAATATCAGCCGCGCCTTGGCCGAAGCCGGCTGCACCTTGGATGATGTTGTCCGCGTGCTGACCATTGTGCCACGACGCGAAGATTGGGAGCCTTGCTGGCCCGTCTTTCGCAAGCATTTCGGCAAGGCGCGCCCGGCTTCCACGCTGATCCATGCCGGGCTGCAAACCGATATCATGCGCATTGAAATCGAAGTGACGGCCCGTTTGCCGAAGAAAGGCTGAACATCATGCGTTTTGCCGTGGACCGCCTGGATCATCTGGTCATTACCTGCCGCGATGTGGAAATCTCGGCTTCCTGGTATCAGCGGGTTTTGGGGATGGAGCGGGAGGAATTCGGCGCGCATCGCCGTACATCGCTTCGCTTCGGCGGCCAGAAGATCAACCTGCGCCCGGCAAGTGCTACGCAGGAAGAATGGTTCACGGGGGCAGCGGGCGGCGTGCCGGGGACGGATGATCTTTGTTTTGTCGTCACCATGAAATCGGATCAGGTGGCGGAATATCTGCGTGCCTGTGGTGTGACGGTGGAAGTTGGACCGGTTGCGAAAGCGGGCGCGCTTGGGCCGATCATGTCCGTTTATTGCCGCGATCCCGATGGGAACTTGATTGAGATCGCGAGTTATTCGGGCTGAACTGCGCAAGGGCTAGCCGCCCAACGCGCTCAAACCTCCACCACCACATATTCCGCTTCAACCTTCACCGCAAAAGTCTCTGCCTGATACGGCCCCTCCACTGCACCGCCATCCATTGGCATGGATGGGGGTGCAGAGTCTTTTTCGGTGGCTGATTCACCGCTTCGGGCATGCGCCCTTCGCGGATCAGACGCATTATCTTGAGCGGCTGATTCACCGCTTCGGGCATGCGCCCTTCGCGGATCAGACGCTAGCGTGGCCCCCGATTCCACATGCGCCGGAAAGGCACGCACTTTTGTGCGGCGTGGATCAAACCAGCTTTTCCCCGTTCGGATATCGAATTCCCAATTATGCCAAGGGCAGCGCAGCATTTCGCCGGCGCGGGAGAAATGATAGCGCCCCGGTTCATCGCTCAGCGTCAGGCCGCATAATATGCCGCCCGAAAGTGCGCTGCCTTGGTGTGGGCAGCGATCCAGCAGCGCGAAGAATTCGCCGCCCAGATTGAACACCACAATCTTCTTGCCATCCGCTTCCACCAGCTTCCGGCCACCGGGCGGGATTTCATCAACCGCCCCAACTACATGCCGCGCCATTACAGCCGATAGAAGCCACGCGCATTACCGCCAAAAATCGCGGCGCGCTTTTCTGCTGGAATGAAGGAGGGAATCGCAATGCGCGGATCGTCAAAATCCCAATGCGGATAATCGCTGGCGTAGAGAATACGATCCCAGCCGATCCATTCCATCGCATCCAGCAAATGCTCACCCTTCGCCGGTTCTTCAATCGGCTGGGTCGAGACATAGACATGTTCACGCATGTATTCGGAAGGTGCCCGCTTCAGATGCGGCACCTCATCACGCAGCCGCTTCCAGTTATTGTCCAGCCGCCAGCCGAGCGACGGCATCCACCCAAAGCCGCATTCAATCATCAAAATCTTCAGCGTGGGGAAGCGTTCAAACACGCCTTCCACCACGAAGGACGCCACTTGTGCCTGCGCGCTGGTCGCGTGTTCCTGCACTTCTTCCACATAGAAGGAAGGCCAGCCGCCATTGGTCATGGCGTTGCCGGAAAAACCAAAAGCGTGAATGCCAATCGGCAGGCCCACTTCCGCTGCTGCCTCATAAATCGGCCAATAGCGCTTGCGGCCGAGCGGTTCCGAGGTACGGCTCATCAGCAGCACCTGGCAGAAACGGCCATCGCCAGCGCGCTTGCGGATTTCCGCCGCTGAAGCCGCCGCATCCTCATAAGGCACCACGATGGAAGCGCGCAGCCGCGCATCATGATCCACCCAATGCGCCAATTGCCATTCATTCACGGCATGGGCGAGGGCGACCGAAAGATCATCATTCACATCGCCCTGGCCCGATGGCTGCAAGGGGTTCAGCACGCCAATATCCAGCCCGTAATGATCCAGAAACTGCCTTTGCACAAAGCCAAGATCGGAAGCGGGTGGCTGACCCTCCGGCCCCCAGGCATCGCGCCGGCTGGCGAGCGGTGCCGCCTTCGGGAAGGGATAGCCCTTATGGAAGCCGTGGCGGGCATGAATACCGTAAGTGGTCAGGCGGTACCACGCGGCATCGGTCATGAAGGGGCGATACTCACCCAAATCGGCGCAGCGCGGATGGATATCGCAATCCACCAGGCCGAGCGTGGCAGTGGCGGGCCGACCAGGGGCGGCGATGGGGCGGATGATGTTCATGCCAGGGCTCCTTCCCGCAATCTAGCATAGGTCGCGCGCGGGTTATCCACCATGATTTTCTTGAGCAGGCCGGGATCGAGCCCTTGGGGCACGGTTGCGTCCCCTTCAAAATGCGCATGCGGCCAATCTGAAGACCAAAGCAGCAGCTCATCCGATCCCAAATGATCCATCAGCCGCGCCATGGTGGCGGCTTCTTCAGGCGCATCCAGCGGGCGGATCGAAAGGCGCACATGGTCGCGCACATATTCCGATGGCGGGCGATCCAGCCAGGGCACTTCAAAGCGCACACCCTTCCAGGCTTTCACCAACCGCCAGAGAAAAGACGGCAGCCAGGACACGCCGCTTTCCAGCAGCACGACCTTGAGCTTCGGGAATTTCACAAACACGCCTTCGGTGATCAGGGACGCAAGCGATGCTTGAAACCCCATCGAATTCGCCGTGTATTCCTCAAGATAATAGGATGGCCAGCCGACCGAGGTGACGGGGTGGCGCCAATTGCTGCCGGCATGGATCGCAAGCGGCATGTCGTGGCGGCTGAGTGCCTCATAAACCGGCCACCATTCGCGCCGCCCCAGCGGGATTTCCCCCATGCAAAGCGTCATGGCCTGCACAAAACGGTGATCGGGTGCCAGGCGTTCAATCTCGGCCACTGATTCCTCAATGGCATTGGGCAGCAAAATGGAAGCGCGCAGGCGCTTATCGCCCTCCAGCCATTCGGCGCGGATCCAATCATTCACCGCGCGCGCGAAAGCGGCCGAGAGGTCTCGGCTGAAGGGAAGCTGCACCGGGAAAAGCGGGTTGAGGATGCCGGTGCCGACCTGCCAGCGATCCAACACTTGCGCTTGCAGCGTGGCCAGCGTGCAGGGTGCTTCACCCTTCGGGCCGCGCCAATCGGCGCGCACGGTGGAAGGGGCGGAGGGCGGCCAGGAAGCGCTTTCAAGCTGGGAGACGCCGCGTTCCTTCAGGCTGGTGCGCCAATGGTGATCCATATAGGGGAACAGGCTTGCCATGGAGGGCAGGCCCGGATGCAGATCGCAATCTATTGCCGCTTCGGTCACGGTTCCTCCTGCGCTTTTCTTGAGCCTAGCGCGGGTGGAGCATCCTCCCTTTTCCAGGGGGGATCAATGGGGCGGGGATGCAGCCTGGGGTCAATCATCAGGGCAAAGAAAACCCACCCGGCAGTCACCGGGCGGGCGTTTCTCGTATCGGGCCTTACTGCCCCTGACGCACAAAGCGCAGCTGGATGTAGTTATCCGCCGTCTGCACCACATTCCAGCCTTGGCGCACGGCCCAGACAATCTGCTGCTGGTGCAGCGGAATATAGCCGACATCATTCTGAATGACCTTGCCCGCTTCGGTGATCAGCCCCTGGCGCGTGGCTTGGTTGGTTTCCACTGCAATCCGGCTGATCAAATCATCCAGGCGCGGGCTGGAATAGCCGCCATTGTTGAACATGCCGCGCGAACCATCGCGCGTGGCGGCCAGGTTGAACAGCGCGTTATGTGCGTCTGAAGTCGCGGGCGTCCAACCCAGCAGATAGAAGCTGGTATTGTAGCCAGGCGCATTCACCTCGGCAAAGAAGCGCGCACGGGTCTGCGCGTTCAACGTGACGCGGATATTGATGCGCGCCAGCATGGCGACAACGGCGGTGCAGATCGCCTCATCATTCACATAGCGGTCATTCGGGCAATCCAGCGTCACGCCAAAGCCATTCGGATAGCCCGCTTCGGTCAGCAGCCGGCGCGCTTCATTCAGATCAACGCGCGGGCGCTGGTCATCTTCTTCACGGAAGCCATTCACGCCCGGGCCATAGATCAGATTGGTCGGGCGGGATTGGCCACGCATCACGCTGCGCTGGATGGCCGTGGTGTCTATCGCCAATTGCATGGCACGGCGCACGCGCACATCCTGGAAGGGATTCTTGCCCTGCACATCGGATTTCAGCAGCTGCGGGCGCATCTGATCCAACCCGAGGTAAATGGTGCGCAGTTCCGGCCCTTGAACAATACGCACACCCGGCGAACGCGAAATCCGGTCCACATCCTGCGGCGGCACGGTATAGACAAAATCCATCTCGCCCGAGAGCAGCGCGGCCACGCGCGTTGCATCATTGGAAATGATATTCAATTCGGCGCGCGTCAGATTATGCACCGGCTTGTCCCACCAATTGGGATTGGGCGCGACCACCGTGCGGCGGTCTGGTTCACGCGAAACCAGAATGAAGGGGCCGGTGCCCATGGCATTGCGTGTGGCGAAGTTTTCCACGCGCGTCGTCAAATCCGCAGGGCGCGTGGCGTTGTTCTTTTCTGCCCAGGCGCGGCTGAACATGCCCCAATTGGTGATTTCCTGCAGCAGGATCGGATTAGGCACAGTGGTTTCAAAATCAACCGTGTGATCATCAATCTTGCGCACTTCCTTCACGGAAGCGAGCACACCTTGCACATTGGAACCAGGTGCGCGCGCACGTTCAACGCTGAAGACAACATCATCGGCGGTGAAGGGCGTACCATCGGAGAATTTCACGCCGCGACGCAGATGAAAGCGCCAAACATTCGGCTGCGGCTGTTCCCAGCGTTCGGCAAGTGCCGCTTCCACCTTGCCTTCACGATCGCGACGGACCAGCGGTTCATAGAAATTGGACCCAAAGGCGAGCAGGAAGGTTTCCTGCCGGGTATAGGGGTCCATGGAATTCACATCGCCATCATTGGCCCAGCGGAAGTTATTGGCCTGGGCAGACAAGGCGGAACCGGCCAGCAAAGCGGCGGCAAGGGTCAGGCGGCGCAACATGAAGCTCTTTCTCCCATCAAAGGAATTTTCGGGAGATTACTATTTTTGCGGCGGCAGAAAAAGAGGATTCACGCGGGCATGAAAAAGGCCCCACTTCCATGGGAAGGGGGCCTGGGCGAATTACTCTTGCTTTCAGGCGACGCGGAGTGCCCGGGGCAGATCCGCCACGCTACGATCAATCAAGGCGCCATCCGCGGCGGCATCGATGGTTTCCGCCAATACCGTCCGTGCGGCGGCGGCGGCGATATCGGCCGCGGTATTGCGTACTTCGGCAATCGCGCTGGCTTCCGCGGCAGCGATACGCTGCATGGCAAGCTGCTTGCGCCGTTCGGCAGAAGCCTCCGCCTCCGCCGCCGCAGCGGATGCGATGCTCGCCGCTTGAGCCTTGGCGCGTGTGAGCAATTCGGCCGCTTCCTTCACAGCCTCCGCCCGCGCGGCTTCGGCTTCTTTGAGCTTCGCCTCGGCTTCAAGGCGGAGCTTATTCGCCTCATCAATCCGCTTGCGGATCTCATCCGCACGGGAATCGAGCGCAGCGGTTCCCGCCTTCCAAAGCTTGCTGCCAAGCAGGACGAAGAAAAGTACAAAGGAAACCGCCACCCAGAAGGTAGGGTCGGCCAAGAAAGATGATTGGCTTTCCATCAGGCAATCCCCCTGGCCGCAGCCTGGCTGCGAACCGCCGCTTGCACCTTGCCGGCATCAGCAGTGGCACCAAGCTTGGCAAGCAGCGCGCCAACCGTATCGGTAGCGACTTGCTGAACCGCGCCAAGCGCCGTCTTGCGGCCTTGATCAATGCCCGCTTCTGCATCAGCGATCTGCTTGAGAAGCGCGGCATTCAGCGCAGCCGACTTGGCATCCATTTCCTGCTGCGCGGCTTGCATCGCTGCATTCACTGAAGCCTGAGCTTCGGAACGGGCGGCCTGGGTCGCTTCACGCTGCGCGGTGATGGCGGCATCGGCTGATTGCATTGCAGCGCGCGCGGCATCCAAATCAGCTTCAATGCGCTGACGCCGATTATCAATCACCGCCCCAAGACGAGGCAGCGCAACAAAAGCCAGCAGCAGAAACAAGGCGAAGAAAATGATGACCTGCCAGACAATCTGGCCGATCAACAGCGGACCCTGGACCGGGTGGCCAAAGGCAAGCTGCGGCATACCTTCCACCGGTGGGCCACCAGCGGAACTCGCTGCCCAA
>CAMCEP010000016.1 GCA_945873675.1 Asaia bogorensis | reverse complement strand
ATGGTGCAGGATGAATTGCCGGTGAAGTTCGATCTTCTGACCTCGAACCCCGTCTACAAACCCTTCCGCTATCCTTGGGCCTATGAAGCCTGGTTGCAGCAGCAGCGCATCCATTGGCTGCCGGAAGAAGTGCCGTTGGCCGATGATGTGAAGGATTGGCAGAAGAATCTGACGCAGTCAGAGCGTAATCTGCTGACGCAGATCTTCCGCTTCTTCACCCAGGCGGATGTGGAAGTGAATAATTGCTACATGAAGCATTATTCGCAGGTGTTTAAGCCGACGGAAGTGCTGATGATGCTCTCGGCCTTCTCCAATATCGAAACGGTGCATATCGCGGCTTATAGCCATTTGCTCGATACCATCGGCATGCCTGAAATCGAATACACGGCCTTCCTCAAATACAAGGAGATGAAGGACAAGTACGATTACATGCATAGCTTCAGTGTCGCGAATAAGACTGAAATCGCGAAGACGCTGGCTGCTTTTGGTGCCTTCACCGAAGGCTTGCAGCTTTTCGCTTCCTTCGCGATTCTCATGAATTTCCCGCGCTTCAACAAAATGAAGGGCATGGGCCAGATCGTGAGCTGGTCTGTGCGCGACGAAACCCTGCATTGCCTTTCCGTGATCCGGCTGTTCCGCACTTTTGTGCAGGAAAATCCGGAAATCTGGACCGAGGAATTCCGCCGCGATCTTTACCTGGTGTGCGCCACCATCGTGGATCATGAAGACGCCTTCATTGATCTGGCGTTTGAACTGGGCGGCGTGCAGGGCCTGGATGCCTCGCTCACGAAGCAATATATCCGCTTCATCGCGGATCGGCGCTTGCAGCAGTTGGGGCTAGAGCCGCTCTACAAAATTGAAAAGAACCCGCTGCCGTGGCTCGATGAAATGCTGAATGCGGTGGAACACGCGAATTTCTTTGAAAATCGCGCCACTGAATATTCCAAGGCGAGCACCGCCGGTTCGTGGGAAGAAGCCTTTGCGGATAGCGCGTTTTCTTCGCCCCAGCCGGAAGGCGAAATAGACGTCGCGCGGCATTGACGCCGCGTGTTCACGCTGGGTGAACTGGAAGAGGCAGCGCGGCTTGTCCACGCGGCCTTTCCCCCGACCCCGCAATATGCCTGGCCGCTGCTCTCGCAACGCGTGGGGGCAGAGGTTTGGGTCAAGCATGAAAACCACACGCCGACCGGCGCCTTCAAGGTGCGGGGCGGCCTGGTATTCATGGAAAGGCTTAAGCGCGAAAACCCTGATATAGCGGGCGTTGTGAGTGCGACCCGCGGTAATCATGGTCAGTCGCTCGCTTATGCCGGCGCGCGTTATGGTATTCCGGTGACGATCCTGGTGCCCCGCGGCAATAGCGTTGAAAAGAACAACGCCATGCGCGCGCAAGGTGCGCGGCTGATTGAATATGGCGCGGATTTCGACGAAGCGCGGGAGGAAGCCGCAAGGCTTGCCAAGGCAGAAGGCTTGCTGTTCGCGCCATCCTTTGCGCGTGATTTGGTGATGGGGGTCGCGACCTACGCGCTGGAATTGCTGCGCGCGGCACCCCCACTCGCCGCACTTTATGTGCCGATCGGCCTTGGGTCAGGCATTTGCGGCTGCATCCTGGCGCGCGATCTGCTTGGCCTGAAGACCGAGATCATCGGCGTGCAAAGCACCGAAGCGCCGGCCTATGCGCTTTCCTTCGCCGCAGGGCGCGTGGTGACGACGCCAACCGCCAATACGCGCGCGGATGGCATGGCAACGCGCCTGCCCGATGCCAACGCGCTCGAGGTCATCCGCAAGGGGGCCGCGCGTATTGTGACCGTGACGGATGACGAAGTGGCAGCCGCCATTCGCGCCTATTGGCAGGATACGCATAACCTGGCGGAAGGGGCGGGTGCTGCGCCGTTGGCTGCCCTGTTGCAGGAGCGCGCGGCGATGCGCGGCAAGCGCGCCGGCGTGGTGCTTTGCGGGGGCAATATTGACCTTGCGCTATTCCGCGATTGGGTGATGGCCAGCGCCTGATCGGCGGAGGCATATGCCGGAGCCGTGAATCAGTCGCGCAAAAAAGCGCCTGATCGGCGGAGGCATATGCCGGAGCCGTGAATCAGTCGCGCAAAAAAGCGCCTGATCGGCGTAGGCGTATGCCGGCGCCGTGAATCAGTCGCTCAAAAAAGCGCCTGATCTGCGGAGGCATATGCCGGAGCCGTGAATCAGTCGCTCAAACAAGCTTCTGACGGGCTATTGCGGCCGGCCCCCAAAAGGACACCATCTTTTCAGACCGGCGCCTTGGTGCAATGTAGCGCAGCGATACCCGGAGGATGCTGCCATGGCGCGTTTTGACCTTGCCCTGAAGGGCGGAGACTGTGTGATGCCTTGGGGGGTGGAGCGGGCCGATATCGGCATCCGCGCCGGGCGCATCGCCGCCATTGGTGATCTGACGCAAGCGGATGCCGCGGAAACCGTGGATTGCAGGGGGCTGCATCTGCTGCCGGGCTTGATTGACCCGCATGTGCATTTGCGCGATCCGGGCGACCCCAAGGTGGAAACCATGGAAACCGGCACGTGCGCTGCTGTGCTGGGCGGCTTGGCGGCGGTTTTCGATATGCCCAATACCGCGCCTTCCATCACCAATACCGAAAGGCTGGATGCCAAGCGCGAATTCGTGAAGGGCCGCGCCTGGTGCGATATTGGGATTTATGTGGGCGGCACCAAGACGAATATCGCGGACCTCGCGGCGCTAGAGCTTGAGCCCAATGTTTGCGCCATCAAGATTTTCGCGGGCTCCTCCACCGGTGATTTGCTGGTGGAAGATGATGAAAGCCTGGAAGCGGTAATGCGCTCAGGCCGCCGCGCCATTTGCTATCATTCGGAAGATGAATATCGCTTGCAAGCGCGCAAGCCCATGTTCACGCCGGGCATGGCGCATATCAATCACCAGGAATGGCGTGATGTGGAAACCGCGATGCTCGGCACACGGCGCCTGATGGCCTTGGCGCGCAAGACTGGGCGGCGCGCGCATATCCTGCATGTCTCGACTGCGGAAGAATTGGCGTATCTGGCTGATTTCAGAGATGTCGCAAGTTGCGAAGTTTTGCTGAACCACCTCACGCAAACGGATGAAGCCTATGGGCGCCTTGGTGGTTATGCGGTGATGAACCCGCCCATTCGTGGCGCGCGGCATTTGGAAGCGGCCTGGAAGGCGGTTGCCGATGGCACGGTGGATTGCGTGGGATCGGACCATGCGCCGCATTCGCGCGCGGCTAAGGAACGCCCCTGGCCCGATACGGCGGCGGGGCTCACGGGTATTCAAACCATTGTGCCGCTGATGCTGGACCATGTGAGTGCGGGCCGGCTTTCCCTGCCGCGTCTGGCGGATTTGATGTGCGCCGGCCCCGCGCGGGTTTATGGCGCCAAGACCAAGGGGCGGCTGGCCGTTGGCATGGATGGTGACGTGACGGTCGTGGATATGAAGAAAACCCGCACTATCGAAGATAGCTGGATTGTCTCGCCCTGCGGGTGGACGCCCTTCGCTGGGCATCGTTGCAGCGGCTGGCCGGTGATGACGGTCGTGCGCGGCCATATCGCCATGCGCGATGATCAGGTGCAGGGCGCGCCGCAAGGCAAGCCGGTGGAATTCATTGACACAAGGCGCGCTTGATGGCCGACGCTGCCGCGCAAAAGGCGGTTGAAGCGGCGATAACCTCGCGCCGTTCCATCCGCGCCTTTTTGCCGAAGCCAGTGCCGCAGGCGGATGTAGCGCATCTGCTGGATGTCGCCGCGCGCGCCCCTTCGGGCAGTAATATCCAGCCCTGGAAGGTGCATGCGCTGACCGGCACGCCGCTGCAGCGGCTATGTAATGCGCTGATGGCGGAACATGCCAGCGGCGTCACGCCGGAATCTGAATACCAATACTACCCGCGCAAATTTTTTGAGCCCTTCCACAGCCGTCGGCGCAAGGTGGGCTGGGATCTTTATGCGCTACTCGGCATTGCGAAGGGCGAGAACGAAAGGATGCGCGCGCAACATGGGCGCAATCTGATTTTCTTCGGCGCGCCGGTTGGGTTGATCTTCACCATTCATCGCGATCTGGAACAGGGTTCTTGGCTGGATTACGGCATGTTCCTGGAGAATGTGATGGTGGCAGCACGCGGCATGGGGTTGGATACCTGCCCGCAGGCGGCCTTCATGCCCTATCACCGCACCATTCAGGCGATGCTGGATATTCCTGCTGAGGAAATGCTCGTCTGCGGTATGGCGCTTGGCTATGCCGATCCCGATGCGGTGGAAAATGGCTTGGTGACGGAACGCGCCCCGGCGCAGGAATTCACACGCTTTGCCGGCTGGGCCGAATAGCAGGGCGCGGGATTCTCCGGTAGGCTTCCTCGAAATCGGAGGATGCCCCATGGCCCAGAAACTTTTCCCGACATCGCTTGTCGGTTCCTACCCGCAGCCCGAATGGCTGATTGACCGCGCCAAGCTTGCCGGGCGTTTCCCGCCGCGGGTGCGCGCCAAGGAACTTTGGCGCGTGGCGCCGGAATTTCTGGATCAGGCGCAAGATGATGCGACACTGATTGCGATCCGGGATCAGGAACGCGCTGGGCTTGATATCATCACCGATGGTGAAATGCGCCGCGAAAGCTATTCCAACCGCTTCGCGACGGCTTTGGATGGCGTGGATATGGAAAACCACGGCACGGCGCTGGACCGCAGCGGCCATCCCAACCCGGTGCCGCGCGTGGTGGGGCGCATTCAGCGCCGCCATGCGGTGGAAACCCGCGATGTTGCTTTTCTGCGCGCCAATACCGACCGAAAAATCAAGATCACCGTGCCTGGCCCCTTCACCATGGCGCAGCAGGCACAGAATGATTTCTACAAGGATGAGGCAGAGATGGCGCATGATTATGCTGTCGCCGTAAATGCCGAAATCCGGGATCTTTTCGCCGCTGGCGCGGATTATGTGCAGGTGGATGAACCCTATATGCAGGCGCGGCCGGAAAAGGCGCGGCAATATGGCCTGGCCGCGCTGGATCGTGCTTTGGAAGGGATTGAGGGCCAGACGGCAGTGCATATCTGCTTTGGTTATGCCGCAATTATCCATGCGCGCCCCACCGGCTATTCTTTCCTGCCGGAGCTTTGCAAATGCCGCGTCCGGCAGATTTCGATTGAAACGGCGCAATCCAATCTTGATACTTCGGTGCTCAAGAATTTCTCCGATCAGACCATTATTCTGGGCGTGATTGATCTGGCGAACCATAAGGTGGAAACGCCGGAGATTGTGGCCGAGCGTATTCGTCGTGCGTTGCCGCATATTGATCCCGCGCACATTATTCTGGCGCCTGATTGCGGCATGAAATACCTGCCGCGCGATGTCGCCTTCGGCAAGATGCGCGCCATGGTGGAAGGGGCCGCGATTGTCCGGCGTGAAGTGACGGGAGAGGCGTGATGAAACCCTGCCTGCCGCCACTGGCCACCACGCCGCGCCCTTCCTGGCGCGCGCCGGCACTTTCCTGCGACTGCCATTTCCATATCTTCGGGCCTTATGATCGTTTCCCGCTTGATGCCGGGCGGCATTATGACCCACAGGCAGCGACCATTGCCGATTATCAGCGCATGGCGGATGCGCTTGGCATTGAACGCATGGTGATTGTGCAGCCAAGCGTTTACGGGACCCAAAACGAAGTCTCGCTTGATGCAGCGGAACAATTCGGCCTGGACCGTGCGCGCGTTGTGGTGGTGATTGATGACAGCTTTGATGAAGCAGCGCTGAAGCGGCTTCATGCCCGCGGCACGCGCGGTGTGCGCTTCAATGCCGTCAGCGGGAACGGCACGCCGCTTGATCAACTTGAAGCGCTGGCGCGCCGTATCGCACCGCTCGGCTGGCATTTGCAGCTTTACGCGGAAGGTCATCAATTGCCGGAATTGGCGCCGCGTCTTGCGACGCTACCGGTGCCGGTGGTGGTGGACCACATGGGCGGAGTGAAGGCCAGCGAAGGGCTGAATGGCGCTGGCTTCAAGGCGCTGCTCAAGATGCTGGAAAGCCCGCAATGCTGGGTGAAGATTTCCGGCTATCGCATCTCTGGCGGGCCGCCTTTTGCCGATGTCGCGCCCTTTGCGCGTGCGCTTTTGGATGCCGCACCGGATCGCGCCGTATGGGGCACGGATTGGCCGCATCCAAGCTTGCAGCAGTGGATGCCGGAAGATGGCCATTTGCTCGATCTGCTCGGCCAATGGGCGCCGAGTAATGCGGAACGCCGTCGCGTGCTGGTCGAAAACCCGGCGCGGCTTTACGGGTTTTGAGCATTTTCAAGCCAAGTGGTCACACTTGGCGACTCGGAAAATGCGATCAAACACAAATTGAGTGCGTGTTCGGCGAACGCGTGTGAGCCGAACAGGCACGAAACGGGGGGCTGCAAAGCCCCCCAAACCCTTCAACCCTTGCGGGTCGCCTCATACCGCGCCTTGGTCTCCGCATTGGGCGGGTAAAGGCCGGGCAGCGCCACGCCCTTGCCCACTTCTTCCATGATCCAGGCTTCCAGACGTTCCTGTTCCACCGCAGCATCCACCACGGCATCCAGCAGCGCTTGCGGGATCACCACCGCGCCATCGGCATCGGCCACAATGATATCGCCCGGCACAACGGTCACGCCGCCGCAGCCAATGGTTTCCTGCCAGCCAACGAAATTCAGCGCCGCCACAGAAGCTGGCGCCACATAGCCCTGGCAGTACACCGGCAAGCCCGTGCCGATAACGCCTGCGCCATCGCGCACCACGCCATCCGTCACCAGCCCGGCCACACCCTTCTTCGCCATGCGCGCACACAGGATATCGCCGAAAATCCCAGCCGCCTTGCTGCCCATCGCATCCGCCACGGCAACACAGCCTTCGGGCATGTCTTCAATCGCGGCGCGCGTGGAACGGGGCGAGGACCAGCTATCCACCGTCGCCAAATCTTCCCGCGTCGGCGTGAAGCGCAAAGTGAAGGCGGGGCCCACAATGCGGCGGCGATCGCCCTGCACGATCGGGTTTGACCCCGCAATGTAGCAAAACCGAACGCCCTTCTTCAGCAGAACGGTGGTGAGCGTTGCGGTGGTAACCGCTTCAAGCGCGGTCTTTTGGGCGGGGGTCAGGGCCATGGCCAGTTCCTTTTCAAATCCTGCCGCTTCCATACAGCGCTTGCGCCATCGGGCAAGGTGGGCAGAGGCGTCAGTTGCGTGACCAGCCAATCCGCCCAAGCGCGCCACAAGCCGCACAATCGGGCTTCCAGGCGCTATGTTCGGCACCACACCCATCGCAGCGCCAGCGCGGCGCGCCGGCGGCATTGGCCGCTTCGCGGAGCCATGCGGCCTCGGCCGCGCGGCCTTCGGCGCTATCGCCATGTTCGGCGCGCTCCAATTCCGCGAAAAGCATATAGGCGCGCCGATCTGCTGCCCCGCTGGCGAGCAAACCATCCAATTCACTGCGCGCGCGCCCGGTCAGCCCAGCCGCCAGCGCAACCTGCGCCATCAATAGCCGCGCTTCTGGATGGGCGGGGTTACGATGCGTCAGGTCTTCAACCGCCTTGACGCGCGCGAGGGGCGCCGGCACCGACTCAATCCAAGCCGCGCCCAAATCCGGATGCGGGGCGGCATTCCAGGCTGCTTCCAGCACGCCACGTGCGCGGCGCTGGCTGCCCGAAGCCATTAGCCGTGCGGCCTGAGCCAAAGCGGCGGGGGCGAATTTCGCATCTGCCGCGACGGCCTGTTTTTCCAATTCCGCTGCCTTGGTGGCATCAGGCTCCGCCACCGCTGCCGCCAGGGCAAAGGCTGCGCGCGGGCCATCCGGCGGGCAAAGCGCCAGGGCTTCGCGCCAATCCTGCCTGCGTTCCGCCAAAAGCCGGCGTTCTTCGCGGAGCCACGCGGCACCGGGTTGCGCTGCCTCGGCCTCGCGCGCCAGGCGCTGGGCTTCGGGCCAATCTTCCCGCTGCATCGCCTGGCGCAACAGGCCGCGAAGCCCAAGGAAGCGCGCCGAGGAATCTTCCGACAATTTCTTGAAAATGGCGCCGGCAGCGTCTTCCTTGCCAGCGAGTTTTTCCGCCTCGGCCGCCAGCAGCAGGGTTTGCGGTGTATCGCCCAAAAGCGCGCGGGCGCGGCGGGTTTCTTCCAAGGCGCGCGGCGCGGTGCCAGCGCCAAGCGCAATCAGTGCGCGCGTAACGGCCGCATCGCCATCCGCGCGGCGTCGCGCGGCGCGGCGCAGCCCCATCCTGCCCGGCACACCGCGAGACCACGCCAACAGCCGTAACGCGCCATGCAGCAGCACAAAGCCAAGCGCCAGAAGCGCGGCCGCCACCGGCACTGGCAGGCCGATCCAGAACTCACCGGCGCGGATTTCAACCGAACCGCCCAGCCGGAGCAGCCAAAGCGTCAGCGCGGCAACGCCAATCAGCCCCGCCAGCAGCAAAAGCGCCTTGCGCATGGCGCCTCAGCCCCCGGCCAGGGTGATGATGGCGGCGCGCGCTGCCAGCAGCGCCTGGGCGTCAGCCTCCCAAGCGCCGAGCGCGGCGCGGGCGGCGGGTGACAGGGGGGCAAGCCGTGCCAGCGCGCCCGGCAGATCGCCCGCTTCCAGGGCGCGGCGCGCGGCTTCCAAAGCGGCAGCGGCTTCATCGCCCCAAATCACCGTCTCACCACGCCGAATGGTCACCAACCCCGCCAAGCGGGCGGAGGCACTTTCCAGAATGGATTGGCCTTCACGCGCCGGTTCACTCGCGGCGCGGGCGGCGCGGGCAGCGTCTTCAAACCCAAGGCGAAGCGCAGCTTCGGTCGGCGGGCTGGCCGTAGCGAAACGGCTGAGCGCGGCAGGCGCATTGGGGAAGGCCGTCAGTGTCGGGCCAAGCGCCTGCCCCGCATCCAGCCGGGCGCGCAGCGCCGCAATGGCCTGCACCCGATTGGCGCGGGCTTCAACGGCGGTGATGCGCGTCTGCGCTGCTTCCAGGGCCTGCATCCGGGCGCCGAGGGTGGATTCGGCGCCGGCCAGCCGGCCTTCCAAAGCGGCGCCGGCGGCGGCGATGCGTTCGGCCTCCATCTTTTCGGCGGCTTCCAGCCGTGCCAGCAGGCTGCGCGCCAAATCTTCTGTCCGGCGGAGCGCTTCGGCATCGCCGGCTTGCATCCGCGCCGCCAGCGCATCCTGGCGTTCCGTGAGCCGATCAAGCCTTGTCGCCAGGTTTTCGGCCAAAGCGCGCGGCGCAAGGCTTGCCGTATCCAGGCTTGGCGCTGGGCGGGCCTCCAGCGCTTCAAGCCTTTGGATGATCGGCGCCAGATCAGGCGCGGCGGTGGCGCGCGGGCGGGCTTCCAGCGCAGTCAGGCGGGTTTCCAGCGGCGCCGGGTTCAAGCCGGGGCGCGCTTCAAGGGCGCTAAGCCGCGCTTCCAGCGGGGCCAGGCTGGGCAGGGCCGGAGCATTTGGCCGCGGCGTGATGATCAGCCAGGCAAGGGCCAGGACCAGCACCGCGCCGCCAGCAAAAAGCGGCAATAATAGAGGATCAAGGCGGCGCTTGGGGGCAGGGGGGGTGTCGCTCATGGGGGGTTCTTTAGCACATCCGCAGGGCCCAGGCATGCCAACAAGGCTGCGTGATCTGGCTGGCTTGCGGTGCGGATTTCTGCCCAGGGCAGGGTGGCAAGGGTGACGGCAATGCGCGGGCTGAGCGCAATGGCGATAATGTTCTGGGCTGCCTGTTCCATGCCGGCATCGCGCAGCAAGCGCATCGCTTCCTGCGCTGAGCGTGGGGAGGTGAAAAGCGCGGCGTGAATGCGGCCTTCGCGAATGGTTTCGCAGGCTTCCTGCGGTAATGCAGTGCTTGGCCGCGCAGCATAAACCACGCGACGGAGCACGCGAAATCCCTTGGCGCGCAACGCGGCGGCGAGATCAAGCGCATAGCCTTCACCAATGGCAAGGCAAAGCGAACCGCCTTCTGGCTTCAGTGTTGTGCCAATAAGTGCTGCGAGCGCTTGCGCATCCCCTGCCGCAGCGCGCACATCCGCAAAACCGCGCGCGCGTGCTTCAGCGGCTGAGGCTTCGCCCACTGCAATCACGGGCAGCGCACAGGGCGGCAGCGCGCGGGCGGCGGCGCGGCTGGTGATGATGATCGCCTTGCAATTTGCGGGCGCCTTGAAGGGCAGGGTGGTTAGCGTGAGTGCAGGCGCCAGCACCGCTTCCCAGCCAAGTGCGGCAACCGCGCGCGCGGACTCCGCCGCGCCGGGTTCCGGGCGGGTGATTAGAACGGCGCGTGAAGCGCGGGCGGCCTGGCGCGGCATGGGGCAAGGCTAGACCTGATCGGGCGCGGTTGGCGAGGATGGCTACCGTGTGCCCGAAGGGGTGCCGACCAGCTCAGCGATCCTCAGAAGATCGAGCGGTGGATAGATGCCAAGCTGCGCCGCCGCATTCATGTTGATGACTAGAGAATTGCGCTGCAACCTTTCAATAGGCATGCTGCCCACTGACTGTCTTTTGAGCAAGATCTGTTCCGCCTTATAGCCGGCAAAGGCGCCAGCATTCACATATTTGGTCACCATGCCAACCAAGGCGCCAGCCTCATAAATTGGGCCCTCGGTCGCGGAAATGACGGGCACCTTGGCTGCCGTGGCGAGCCGCACGATGGCTTGAGCATTGGCAATCATGGAGGAATCGGATGGCAAATAGATGAAATCCGGCCTGACTGCCAGCATCCGTTCCATTGCCTGTTCAATCTCTGACGTGCTTGGGCGATGGCCGGTGCCAAGCGGCGCTTCGATCAGTTCATATTCAAGAATATTCGCAAGCTGTCGCAACTGGACCACGGCCAGCAGGGAATTCACTTCTGAAACATTATAGATAACGCCAAGTTTGCGGACCGTTGCAAAGCGCTGCATGGCACTGATCTGATCGCGCAGCGGAACCAGATGTGAAACCCCGGTCACATTGCGCCCCGTTGGGGTAAGCCCATCCGCAATGCCGGCGCCAACGGGATCAGCGACAATATTGAAGACCACGGGAATATCGACAAGGTGCCGATTGCGATCCACCGAACCAAGAACGCCCGCGACATCCTGGGTTACCGTTGTTCCAAAGGTATAGACCAGGTCCACGCGCCGCTGTCTGGCTTCATTGATGAATTGGCGAATTTTTGTGCGGTCGCCGTCGATGTCACGAATCAGGAATTCCGCCGAAAGACGTTCTTTCAAATACAGCATGAAGGCTTCTTCCGCCGCTGTCTGACCGCGGAAAAGAATCAGCATCACAGTATAATTGCTTCGTTGAGCGAAAGCGCTTCGTGCAAAAATACCTTTGGAGAGAGGCAGGCTGAGCAGGCCGCCAATGAGTAATCTGCGCATGGCGTCTCCTGTTTTCATGTCGGTGGCGCGGCCTTCTTTTCAGGCAAAAACAACAAAAGGGTGAACGCCGTTGTGGCAAGAAAGATAAGGCCAGCCATAATGACGAAGGCATTGACGAAGCTTGAAAGAGCGATCATGGCGCCAAGCAGAATGGGCCCGAGCAGCATGCCGATCCGTTCGATCATGCGGAAGATACCAACCGCGGCGGCCTGCCCGACTTCCTTTACCACTTCGCCGCAGCGATCATTGATCAGCGTCATTTGAGAGGAGACACCGATGGCGTGTCCGATCCCAAGCCCAACAACGGCGAGCGCTGCGCCTGTGGCGCCTTCAAAGAATAGCGGCATGGCAACGGCAAGCGCTGCCGCATAGCCGCCAAGCATGACGAAGCGCCAGCGATGCTGCGCGCGATCAGCGAACTGGGCGACCAGGGGGCTCAGCATAATGATCACAAGGCCATAGGCCATCATGATGCGCCCGGTGCTGGACTGGTCATGGCCCAGTTCCTTCAGATAAAGCGGAATCGAATAATAAAGAAACCCAGCCAAAGCGACCTTGGCGGGCACAGCCGAGAGGAAGGTGATCACCGCGAATTGTCGCTGCTTGATCAGCAGGCCGAAATCACCGAAGCCAAGCCCCTTGCTCGTTTTTGACTGAACGGCCGTCTTGCTCATGAAACGCAAGACATAGAAGGATGCTACCGCGCTCAACCCGCCCGATAGTAGGAAGGTCTTTTCGAAACCCAGCCGATCCACCAGGATTCCCCCAATGGCGGCACCGCAGAGCGAGCCTGCGAAGAATGTGCTCAGAAAAAGTGCTTGGCCGCGAGTTCGTTCCGCCGGCGGAAAATGCGCTGTGATATAGGCCTGGGTGGTGACATAGACCAAGCCATAGCCAATAGCCGTCAACGATCGCCAAAGCAGCAATTGCAGCATACTCTCGGCGAAGGCGGTCAGGATCAAGCCCAGCGTGGTTATCAATGCGCCAAGGCCGAACGCCTTGCGAAAGCCAATCCTGTCACAGCAGGCGCCCGCATAGGGCATGGTAACGGCCCAGACCAGCATGAAGACTGTGATCGGCAGGCCGATGACAATGCTTTGAGAGACACTTGAATTGGGGTCCACGAATTGGGAGACGAAAATCGGAAAGAATGAGAGTGAGAGGGATTCCGAGAAAATCAGCAGGAAGAATGGCCAGCCGATATTTTCAACCGCATTGACCCGCAGCACCTGGCGCGCATTGTTCAAGTCAAACAGGTTTCTGGCCAGGACTTCTTTTCCCGTCGCGTGAAGTGCACGGGCACGTTCATTGATTGCATCAAGGCTGGTGTTGATGGCGCGGTTCAGGCGGCCGATACCGCCAAAAAAATCACGCGGCAGATATTGGCGAAAATCGCCGCGCGATGCGTCGGCCAGCACTTCCTGCATGGCGCGGAGTGGGCTTATAAACGCTGCCGCCAGCATCAGGCGCAGCAATTCAAAGGCCACCAATATCGCCACAACCAGTACGGCCAGGATATCAAAAGCGATATCCCACATCAGCTTCGCGATGAAATTGGATCTTTCCCCGATATGAAGCCAGCCTATGGGCCGGTAGTTCAGCTTGATCAGTATCGCCATATTGAAATATTGGCCGGCGTGCGCCACGCTTTCGCTGTCTGCCCAGCGCGCAAGCGCACCCAAAAGGACGCTGCGACCTTCAATTGCTCGAAGTTCAGTTGAATAGTGCGGCGTGCCGTTCCTATCCAAGACGATCAGATAATCAAGTTCGGGATTATCCTGTTTGACCGTTTCAAGGTATCGCTCAACATCAACCATGCGTTCAAAAGGAACGCCAAAGGATAAGGCTTTTTCGATAACGGCGACTACGGAAAGGCCGATTTCCTGCTGAACGCCAAGGCGTTCCTTGACCAGATGTTCTTCTGCATAAAGCCCTGCGCGAAAAGATACGAATGCAGCAGCCAGCATTAGGACCAATGCGGTCAGGATGAACAAGTCGCGCCGTAATGCCCTCATCGAATGGGTTGGCCCTGCGGATCGGTCATGCCTTCCGCAAAGGACGCCTTTTTATTGATCAGGTCCGAAATGCCCTGTTCAATTTCCTCACCAAGGATTGGCAAATATAGTTTTGGCGCGGATTCACCAGAATGATTGCTGGTGAAGGCGCTTTCCGCCACATCAAGTTCATGCCGGAGCCGGCGCGTGATCAGCCATGTTCCCAGCATGACCAAAAGGCTGACAGCCACAACGGCGATAAGCCAATCGGTCAGCAGCGCTTGGCGCATTTTGCGCATTGCGCGTTCTATCTCGGCCTTGTCGTAACCAAGGATGATGGCACCCGAAATCAGGCCGAAGCTGTTGCGATAGGGCAGGCCGATCTGGTAGCTGTCTGCATCTTCACCAAGCCAATTTTGGCCATCCAGCCGCGAACCCCAATCCTGTTCGGCGCCGGCGGAGCCCACCTCCATAAGCCTTCGGCCATGTTCATCAATCACGGTGGCGAAACGCAACCCGACAGTGCGATCCCTGGCAGCTGCGATTTCGCGCGCAAGTTCAAGGTTATCACGTGGCGCTAGGCCGATATTGAGCCCAACTTCAATCGCTTGACGCAGATCTCGCGCCAGCACACTCACGCGTGATACATTCAATTCACGAAAGGATTTCTCGAAATTATAGTAATTGAGGAAGCTGATCAGGCCGATAGCCAACGCGATGATCAATGAAATATGCACGCCCAAACGCAACCACAAAGGCAGATTTCCCCTTCGCGATGGCAGTAGCCCAAGCCGCACCGACGATTTCCTCTACGTATCGATATTATATACGTGTTAGGATATCAGTTTGGCATACTCGGTCAAGCAGGACGTTTCAAAAAAGATACTTTAGCTTCAACTAGGCTTCTGGGGTTTGGACCGCGCTTCTATTCATCCCGTTGCGGCCGCGCAAGCAAAAGCGCCACCGCTTCCTGCACTGTCACCCTGCCGCGCACCAGTTCTGCCACCGCGGCGCAAATCGGCAGGTCAACACCAAGCTTCGCCGCGCGCGCAACCAAGGCAGGCGCGGTCGCCACCCCTTCCGTCACACCCTGCCGCGCGGCAAGAACTTCCGTAAGACTTTCCCCGCGCCCAAGTGCCATGCCAAGTGAGGTATTGCGGCTGCCCGGCCCCGTGGCGGTCAGCAGCAAATCACCCAGCCCGGAAAGCCCGGCAACCGTATCTGCGCGCCCACCCAGAGCGATCGCCAAGCGCGCGATTTCCGCAAGCCCGCGCGTGATCAGCGCGGCGCGGGCATTCTCGCCAAGCCCAGCGCCCATCACCGCGCCGGCGGCAATCGCGATTACATTCTTGGCCGCGCCGCCAATTTCGGCACCCACCGGATCATCGCCGCCGTAAAGCCGGAAGCCCGCCGACCCAAGCCGCGCCACCCCAAGCGCGCGTAGGCCAGCGTCATGGCTGGCAACCACGGCGGCAGCGGGCAGGCCGCGGGCGATTTCATGGGCGAAATTGGGGCCGCTCAGCACGCCAGCTGTCGCAGCCGGATGCGTATCCGTGAGGATTTCAAGCGGCAGCAGCAGGCTGCCTGCCTCAACCCCCTTGGCGCAGATCAATACGGGGGCGGGCAGGGGGGGCAGGCTTTGCAACACGGGGCGCAGCGCCTGCGCCGGCACCACCAACAAGATCAGCGCCGCCCCTTCCAACGCTTGCCCGGCATCGGCGGTGATGCTGATGCCTTCGGGCAAGGTGATGCCTGGCAGCAGGCGTTCATTGGTGCGGCTGTGTTCTATCAGTGCCGCACGCGCCGGATCACGCGCCCAAAGCATGGCGCGCTGCCCTGCGCGATGTGCTTGAATGGCCAGTGCGGTGCCCCAGGCGCCAGCGCCGATGATGGCAATATGATCCTTCATGGCTTCAGCCATGTCACGGCACTTCCTGCACCCGTTTCATCAGCGCCAAGCCCAGCCAGCAAGGCGGGCAGGATTTCCGCGGCTTCCTCGGCAAAGCCTTGCGGCGGATTGGCAATCACCAGGCCGCTGCCATTCAGCCTTTGCGGATCGGTCGGCTCCCGCAGCCATAATTCAGCGGCAAGCAAGGGGGCGACGCCGGCTTCCATAAGTGCGTGATGAAAGCCGCGCACTGGCGCGCGATGCTTGATGGGATACCAGGCGGCGATGATGGCAGCGCGGAAGCGATGCCGCAGCAAGGCCATGGCTTCGGTGATGCGGCCATAATCGCCTTCCTGTTCGAAGGGCGGGTCAATCAGCACCAAGCCGCGCCTTTCGGGGAAGGGGGTCAGCGCGCGCAAAGCTTCCCAGGCATCGCGCTTATGCACCGCAACCTGTGCATCTCGCTTGAAATGCGCCTTGAGCCGCGCGTGATCTTCCGGGTGCAGCTCCACCGCCATTAGCCGATCCTGCGGGCGCAGCGCGGCGCGGATCAGCGCCGGAGAACCCGGATAGAAAGCTGGAAAGCCTGCCTGCGTCAGCGCTTCAAGGAAGGGCGACAGCGCGGGGGCAGAGCTATCGGCCAAGCGCAGCGCGCCCCGCGCGGCTTCACCGGTGCGCGCGGCTTCCGCTGCGGCAAGGTCGTATGCGCCGCAACCCGCATGCGTATCCAGCACGGCGAAGGGCGTTTCCTTGCGCTTAAGCCCAGCCAGCAGGGCAAGCAGCAGCGCATGCTTCAGGCAATCCGCGTGATTGCCGGCATGAAAGGCGTGGCGGTAATTCATCGCCTCGCTTGATGGGCCAGGGCGCTGTGCGGCGCAATGGGGCGGTTTCACGACTGACCCGACTGGCTGGCATTTTTACACAATGGGGTCGCATGCCATTGGTCTCAGGCAAGCTATTACCCTCGTGGGCAAGGCCATTTCGTAGAGGAAAAAGCGAGTTCATTATGATCGATGTCCGATAACCCGCCTAAGCCGATTATGGGGTTGACGCCCCCAAAAGCAGTAGCATCGTCATGGGGATTTCAGCGTATTCTACCGAAGGAGTAGGGGTTCTTCCAAAGCAGCAATGGCCAGGGTTACGCCCCTTGGTCGTGCACGGCGCTCCCCACGGCGCCCATGTCGCGAAGGCGCTCCCAAAAACGCTGAAAGCCCAAGCTCAACTCAGAAGGCCCTGCACCTTTTTTGCCCTGGATGCATCGTGCGCCAAGCGCGATGCTTCGCGCCCTGCATTGGAAAAATGGGCTAATCGGTTCGGATCCCCGCCCCACGCACGACGGTGCTCCAACGCTCCCATTCTTCTGTGACCATGCGTGCAAACGCGGCGCTCGTGATCTTGCCTGGCTCGGCACCGAGTTGGTGAATACGGGCGATAACATCGGGCAGGCGCAATACGGCCGAAACTTCGCCATGGATTCGCTCCAGCAGCGGCGCTGGTGTGGCGCGGGGCGCAAAGAGGCCGCCCCAAAACATGACCGCGTGTCCTGGCAGGGTTTCGGCGAAGGTTGGTACCTCTGGCAGGATCGAGAGCCGCTCGGCGCTGGTCACCGCAATCGGGCGCAGCTGGCCGGAATCAACAAAGCTGCGTGCGGATACAGTACCGTCATGCGCCAAATCCACATCGCCGCGCACTAAAGCGGTTAGCGATGGCGCATTGCCCGTATAGGGCACCAGGGTAAATTCCGTTCCTGTCTGCTGCTGGAAAAGCGCCATGGTCAGGTGATTGATCGCCCCTGTCCCCGGATGGGAAACGGTAAGGCGGCCCGGTGCCTTCCGTGCTGCCTCAATCATTTGTGCCACAGTGCGCATAGGGCTGTCTGGACGCGCCAGCAACAGCATTGGGGCTTCCTGTGCCAGCACAACGGGCGCAAAATCCCGCATCGGGTCAAAGGCCGAACCCTTGTTTACAAGAGGGGCGATAATGGTGGAGTTCGACGTGTACATCAGCGTTGCGCCATCTGGCGTGGCGCGCGCCACCTGTTCGGCAGCCACAAGCGTGGCCGCGCCCGGACGATTTTCCACAATAAAGCTGGTGCCTGGCAGGCGTTCATTCAGTTTCCCGGCAATTAAACGCGCCATGATGTCGTTCGCGCCGCCCGGGGCGAAGCCGACCACGAAGCGGACCTGACGCAGTGGGAAGTTTTGTGCCAAGGCAGGCGCCCCGGCGAATAAGGCCGATGCGCCAAGCAGCGCACTGCGACGGTGAATGGCGGTCATGGCTTTCTCCCAGATTGGTTTCTTGGTCGTTCAGTAGGGACGCTTGGCGCGGTTGGCTGCCGCCCGGGTAGCGTGACCCTTCAAACCAGATCACGCCAGCGGGGCAAAGACCCAGGCACTATTCCACCCGCCCGATCCGGTTCACCGCCGCCTGCACGCGCTGAAAATCGGCATCCAGAAAATCCTGGAATGCCTTGCCATCACGGTGGTCCAATTCCAGGCCGGCGGCTTCAAGCTGGCGCAGCATTTCGGGGTCTTTTGTGACTGTGGCGGTACTTTGGCGCCAAGCTTCACGTTCCGCCGCGGGCGTGGCCGGCTGACTGAAGATGCCGACCCAAAGGTAGAACTCCACCCCGGCAAGGCCGAGTTCCAGCGCGGTTGGCACATCCGGCAACAAGGCCACGCGGCGCGCGCCCGTATTGACCAAGGCGCGCATGGCGCCAGAGCGGATTTGCGGCGCTGCCACGGCCGCTGTGGCGGCGGTAGCTGCAATATGCCCGCCGAGCACGGCGGTCATGGCTGGGCCGCCGCCGGCATAAGGCACATGGTTCAAGCGGAACCCGCCGGCCTGTGCCAGCATTTCAAAGGGCAGGTGGATCGCGCTGTAGGGGCCGGAAGATCCATAGGCGATTTCCCCAGGGCGTCGCCGCGCATCTGCGGCGAAGTCCTGGAAGCTCCGCCAGGGCGCATCCGCCTTGACCACGATGATCAGCGGATCAGCCGTCAGCAGGGCAATCGGCGCCAGGCTTGCTCTTTCAAAGGCTGCTGGGCGCTGGAATAGCGCATCCGCTGCCGGGATGGAGGAATAGGCAACATGCGCGATCACGCCCGTATAGCCATCGGGTCGCGCCGTGGCGCCGGCATTCATGCCAAGCGCGCCGCCGGCACCGCCACGGTTCTGCAGCACCACGGATTGGTTCCAGTGGCGCTGAAGGGCTGCCCCATAGGGTCGGGCGATCAGGTCTGTCGCGCCGCCAGGCGGGAAGGGGACGATGATGGAGACTGCTCGATTGGGAAATTGAGCCTGTCCTAGGGCCGCTGGTGCTGTGCCAGCCACCCCTAACCCCAATGCAATCGCCTCGCGGCGCGAAAAAGATTTTACCATGAACCTGCTCCCCGGGTGTCCTAGCCGATGGCTGTTTTTTCGAAACTGCGCGTGGCACCCGTCGTCGCAGCCTGGGCCAGATATGCCACTTTTTCGGCCGCTTTGTTGGTTTCTGGGCTGTTGGTCTGCATGAAGCCTCTTCCACGGCGTACTCTAGTGTATCGAAAGGAGTGAAAGTCGCCAACGGGAAGGCGATCACCATAAAGGGGGGCTGGGATATTTTCGGGGACCTTCATTTGCCAGGATTGGTAGCCGTTCCGGGACCCTTGGGGTGGTATTTCGGCGCCTCAGGCTTAGTCCGGGGTGGGGGGCTCAAAAAATCATGAGATCCGCGCAGCCTGACCCATGTGGGCGATATGGTGCGAAATACGACTGAAATATCGTTCCATTGTCGTGTTGGAAAATATTTGTGCTAAATCGAACAGAAATATTAAAAGTTTGAGTGTCTTCGCGCCTACAACGCTGCGCCTGCCGTCGCTTCTGTGGCGCCGCTGGCTGCCGCCAGGGCCTATCTGGTGTTCTTCGATGGGAGCAAGGCTGATCTGACCGATCGCGCCCGCCAGATCATTGGATAAGCCGCTTCAGCTCCTGGCGCTGGCGTGACCCGTCTTGAAGAGAGTGGCGATATGGAGCGTTCCGGTTCTGGGCAGTAAAACCAGGGACTGTCGGTGCGTCGTGGTGAGCCGCAGAACCGCCGCGCGGAAATCATCCTGAAGTAATTCAAGATAATCCCATTCGGGAAATGGAAGGGGCGCCGCGAGGTGCCCTTTTTCATGGCTAATAGCCCAAATGCTTTGGCTGTGTTCACCGCTTTTGGTGCCCCATCGCATCCTGAATGAGGCTTCCCCCCCCTTTTTTTGTTTGGCGGGGCCGCCCGCCCCAAAAAGGCCGACCTCCCTGCCTGAGGATGCG
>CAMCEP010000015.1 GCA_945873675.1 Asaia bogorensis | reverse complement strand
GCCGAAATACCGGTCAGTCCAGACATGCGCATCCTCGCAATTTTCTTGTTTCAGTCATTTTCGGCCGTCCGGCGGCGGAAGCGCCGCACGCCAAGCGCCACTGCCAAGGCGACCACCGGAATGGCGATCCCGGTCACGATTTCTTCGCGGAAGGTCGCGCCCGAAGTGACCAAACCCTTGGCCAGATAGGCCACAAGCCCAACCACGTAATAGGTGATGGCGGCCACGGAAAACCCTTCGACCGCCTGCTGCAACCTAAGCTGCTGGCGCGCGCGCCGTTCCATGGAAGCAAGTAAGGCCTGGTTCTGCCGCTCGCGCGTGATATCAACGCGCGTCGAGAGAAGCTGCGTCGCGCGCGCCACACGTTGGGAGAGCATCTCCTGCCGTGTGCCAACCGCCTGGCAGGTGTTCATCGCCGGCGCCAAACGGCGTTCGGTGAATTCACCGAAGGTCTGCATGCCTTCCATGCGCGTCTCCCGCAATTCATGAATGCGGTTACGGACCAATTCATAATAGGCGGCCGCGGCGGAAAAACGAAAGCGATGGCGCGATTCGCGGCTTTCGGCTTCGGCCGCCATACGCGTCAAGCGTTGCAGCAGCAGCGGTTCATCCGCTTCCTGGGCTTCCACAAGGGCCGCGCTGATTTCAGCAAGTTCCCGTTCCTGCGCACCGATTTGCGGCGCCACTTCCTGCGCGACCGGTAGCGCCAGCAGCGCCATAATGCGGTAGGTTTCCATCTCTAGGAGGCGCTGCGTGAGCCGCCCTGCCTGATAGGGCGACATGCCGCCATCATAAATCAGGAAGCGGCTGAACCCATCATCCTGGATACGAAAATCCGTGAAGGCATGCGCCTGGCCGCTGACCAGTGGGCCGCCCACCAGCATGTGATCACGAAAATAGCGTCGTGAGATTTCGCTGATGGCCAGTGGTACATCCTTAGAAGCCAGCAGCGTGACATGCGCCGCGGCAATCACTTGGCCAGGCAGGGCTTTCAGCCAATCCGCCGGCAGGGCATGGATGGCCGCCGCCGCGAAGGGCTCAGGTTCCGCGCCCGCGACCACCACCATGAAGCGGCTGAATTCGCCATGTCTTTCCCATTTCAGACGAAAGGGCCCGAAATCCGCGCTGTAATGATTGGCACCTGGCGCCGGGGCCGGCACGGAAAAGCGCTGCGCGAGCGCGCAAAGCGCGGCCCAGGGCGCATCACGTGCTTCATCGGCTGTCGGCAACAACGCAATCTGCGATACGCGGCACGGGGAAAGAAGGATCTCCGGCGGGCGCGCATGCACCTCATCATTGAGTTCGACGCGCTTGGCATAGGATGGGGGGAGCACGTTATCGAAGCTCATGCCGCCGCCCCGGTGATATTCTGCGCGAGTCGCGACCATTCCTTAAGCAGCGCATCGGCGACCAGTTGTGGCGCTTCTTCATGCGCCAGATGGCCAAGCCCTTCCAGGGAAATGATGCGCGCGGCGGGAAGGATGGCCTGAATGCGCCGCGCCTGCATGGGCGGTACGGCGCGATCGCGGCTGCCCACCATCAGGAACAGCGCTGTACCAAGGCGCGGTAAATCACGCAGCAAGGGGCGTAATTCCCATTGCGCCATCATCGTCAGCGCCGCGCGAATATGCCCAGAATAGCCAAAAAGCCGCGTGTATAATTCCACACCGCGCGGCCCGATATCGGACCCCGTATCGCGCAGCAGCTTGGCCGCCACTTCTTGCTTGGAAGCACGCCAGGCGCAAAGCTTTGAGACAAAGGGCAAGCCCACCATCAACTGCGCGGCGCGGGTGAAAAACGCCGAATGCTCATCACCCAACGGCAGCAAGGCACCATTCAGGCTGAAGACAGCGCGCGGCGCAATGCTGCCATCCAAGGCCATGCGCAGTGCAATCGCTGCCCCTGCCGAATGGCCCAGCACAACATCGGGCGAGAGTTGAAGTTTCTTCAGCAGCGCCTGCAAGGCCTCCGAAAACCCCGCCAGCGAAACCCGCCTCGGCGGCAGGCTGGAGGTAAAGCCATGCCCCGGTAAATCAGGCGCAATCAGCGTGAAATGCGGCGCAAGCAGTGGCACCAGATCGCGCCAGCTATGCGTGGCCGCCGCCGTACCATGCAGCAACAACAGGCAAGGCCCCTGCCCCATTCGCTGCACATGCCACTGCAGCCCGCCGGCTTCGACAAACTGGCTCGATTCCCGATTGGGCCAATCGCGCCCGTCCCTTTCCCAATTTGGAAACTCTCCGGACGCGGCCATGGCATCAGGGCCCTGAAGCCGGCGCGCGCGCTGCCTGGCGCACGGCGGCCGACATACGCGCCGCATCAGCGAAGGGCAGCGGCACATAGCGCGCGCCCATGGCAGAGGCGAGGTCGCGTGAAAAAGCCTGTGGCCGCGGTGCCGTATCAATCAGCAGCGCGGCAATGCCAGAAGCCTTGAACAACCGCGCCGTATCCAGCGCTTCCGATTCCGCCGTGGCGCGCCCGCCCAAACCATCGCGCGTAACATTGGCGCGACCATCAGTCAGCGCGACAATCACTGGCGTCTGCCCGCGCTTGCGGCTGGCTTCCGCCATGGCATAGCCGGCCGCAATCCCGGACGCGAGTGGCGTGCCCCCGCCCCCGGGCAAAGCGGCCAGGCTGCGCTTGGCGCGCACCAGGGAATGTGTCGGTTCAAGCAGCACTTCTGCGCCGCGGCCACGGAAGGCAATCACCGCCACACGATCGCGCCGCACATAACAATCTGCCAGCAGCAATTCCACGGCACCCTTGGCTTCAGCGAGGCGATGCAGCGCAGCCGAACCTGAGGCATCCACCAAAAAGATCGTAGTGGTTTCACTATTCTGCTTATAGCGGCGAATGCGCACATCTTCCCGTCTGATATGCACCAACGCCGCGTGATGCGGCTTTTCGCGCCGGCGATATTCCTGCCAAGGGGCCGCGACACGCAGAGTTTCCACCAAGGCCAAACGCAGCCCCGCACGCCACGCCGCCGGCCGCGCGCCAATAGGCCGACCGCGTTGCGCGGAACGGCGCATCATGCCTGATCTGCCGGAAGATGCTGCCTGACGCGCCATTTGCCGCGCCGCGACACCAAGCCCCGCGAGCAATCCCGCCGGCAGGCTGGCCTGCGCCGCCGCAAGCACAAGGTCTTCCAGCGATGGCTGGTCTTGCTGCTGCTGCGTGTCAGCATTGGAAGGTTCTTGTTGTTGTTCGGGCGGCTGTTCCTGTTCTTCCGCGGGCGCCTCAGGCACTTGCCGCGCGCGCGGCGCCAGGATGAGTTGCGCTGCAAGTGCGGCATCTTCGCGCGTTACTTCCGTGCGTCCTGCAAGTGCAGCAGCGGCACGGGCGCAGCGAAGCGCAAAAACAGGGGCGCGCAACGACAGGATACCAAGCGCCAAGGCCGCCGCGCAAAAGGCTTGCGGCAAATCAGCCGGCATTTGAACTCGACTTAGGCGCCGCCGCGCTGCCTCAATCTCCGCCCGAGTCGGCATCACAGGCGCCGCGCGCTGCAAGCTTGTGGTATCGAAGCTCAATCGAAAGGCGAGGCGATCAGAAAGCGCTTCAGTGACCTGTTCTTCTTCGCTGGCACCTTCATCCATCGCGACAATGCCAAATCGAGTGGCGCGCGCCATCGTAATACCCTCACGCGCTACGCGCAGTGCGCCACTATCCAGCACAGCGGCGATACGCGCGATCATTTGGCTTTCCACGCGTTCAGCCATAGGCAGGATGATCATGCCGCCATTAGCTTCGGACAGCAGGCCCGCTTGCGCGATGGGTCGCCCGGCACTCAGGCTCGCGGCAAGATCAAGCCCCCCTAACAAGCGACTATCGGCGATACCCAAAGGCACGCGCCGCCACGGCGCGTCGGCCGGTAGCAGTTTGCGAAAAGCTTCCAGCCATTCATCACGCCTTGGGTCGGCTGGCCCGCGCAGCACAACCCCAGCAAGGCCTACAGGATCCACCGCCAGCAGGGCCGAAACCTGAAACGCCACGCCTTCCGCACCCGATGATCCTTCGGTGCGTTTTGCTTCGGCGCTCTGGGCGGCCAGATCACTCATCCCTTGGGGCTCCGGCGCTGCATATTCATGGCCCGAAGACGTCTTCGAGCGCCTTTTCCACCCGCGTCGTTGCGACGCTTTCATCAAGCGGATTGCGCCGCAGCCGATGCCGCAACGCGGAAGCGGCGACGCTGCGCAGATGCGCCGTTGCGACTTCCAAATCGCCCTCAAGCGCGGCTAGCGCACGTGCCGCGCGCACCAAGGTCAATTCACCACGCAAGCCATCGGTGCCAAGCGCCATGCAGAGCCTGGCGGCCTGTTCAATCGTGCCAAGGGGCAGCGTTACTGAACCGAGACGCTTCCGACCAGCTAGGATTGTCTCACGCGTGCGCGCTTCATCCTTCGCCCATTGCTTCATGAAGCCAGCGGCATCCCGATCATAGGCATCACGCCGGCAGACAACTTCAACACGGCTGGCAAGATCTGTTGGTGTTGAAACTTCAACCGAAAGTCCGAAGCGATCGAGCAATTGCGGGCGCAATTCACCTTCTTCGGGGTTGCCACTGCCAATCAACACAAAGCGCGCCGGGTGACGCAGGCTGATGCCTTCCCGTTCCACGACATTCTCACCCGAAGCCGCGACATCCAGCAGAAGATCAACCAAATGATCTTCAAGCAAATTCACCTCATCAATATAGAGGAATCCGCGATGCGCCGCAGCAAGCAGCCCTGGCTCAAACGCCTTAGTGCCCTGCGCCAAGGCCCTTTCGATATCAAGCGCACCCGCCAGCCGATCTTCCGTGGTGCCTAGTGGCAAATCCACTACGGGTACCGGTACCATCCGCTTTTCCGCTTTCCTGCCCTTTTGCAGCGCGCTGCAATGCGAACAGGACGCAAGCGGTGCCGCTGGGTCACAAGCAAAAGGACAGCCTGCGACGACGGCCATTTCCGGCAATAGCGCGGCAAGTGAACGCACCGCCGTGGATTTACCCGTACCGCGATCCCCAAATACCAGAACACCACCAATACTTGGATCAACGGCGGCAATCATGATCGCTCGCTTCATTTCCTCCTGGCCCACAATGGCGCTGAAGGGATAGGCGTTGCGCATAGGCGAAGCGATGGCTTGGCTAGCCTTTGCCGGGTTCGGGCGTGGCGCCGCGCGTCGAGAGAGTTGCGCTTCCTGGCCGGCCCTATTGGCCGGCCGGAAACCCGCTACTGCGCCATCCATCACGCGGCCCGCCGCAACCGAAACTGCGCCCAAACCCGTTCCAGCGATTCCACCAAATGATCCATATCCGCATCAGTGTGGACGGGTGATGGCGTAATACGTAGCCTTTCCGTACCACGCGGCACGGTTGGATAATTGATCGGCTGCACATAGATGCCATGCTCATCGAGCAATGTATCACTGAGCTTCTTGCAGAGCGCCGGATCACCCACCATCACCGGCACGATATGACTGAAATTATCAAGATGCGGCACACCAATAGCGTTCAAACGCTGCCGAAGCGTTGCGGCGCGTTCATGCAGGCGTTCCCGTTCAAGATTGCTCTGACGCAAATGGCCTATCGCAGCGCGCGCACCCGCCGCAATCGCTGGCGGCAATGCGGTAGAGAAAATAAAGCCAGAAGCGAAGGATCGGACAAAATCACACATCGCTGTACTACCAGCGATATAGCCACCGATCACGCCAAATGCCTTGGCAAGCGTCCCTTCAATGACCGTCACACGATCGGCAACGCCATCGCGTTCTGTGATGCCACCGCCGCCTTGGCCGTAGAGCCCAACTGCATGCACTTCATCGCAATAGGTCATGGCACCATGGGCATCAGCCACATCGCAAATATCACTGATGGGCGCGATATCGCCATCCATGGAATAGACGCTTTCGAAGGCCACCAATTTCGGCGCTGATTTCGGGAGCTCCGCAAGAACACGGCGCAAATCCGCAACATCATTGTGCTTGAAGAGAACCCGCTTCGCCTTGCTGTGACGCATGCCTTCAATCATGGAGGCATGGTTCATTTCATCAGAGACAATGATGCAGCCCGGAAGCTTGGACCCAAGAGTTGAAAGCGACGCCCAATTGGACATATAGCCGGAATTGAACAGCAGGGCGGATTCACGGCCATGAAGCGCCGCCAAATCACGTTCAAGCAATACATGTTCGTGATTGGTGCCAGAGATATTGCGCGTACCGCCCGCGCCCGCGCCGCAGCGATCCAGCGCTTCATGCATGGCATCCAACACGTCGGGGTGCTGGCCCATGCCAAGATAGTCATTCGAACACCATACCGTCACTTCTCCACGAACGCCCTTGTCATGGCGTGTGGCGCGCGGGAATTCGCCGCGGCGCCGTTCCAAATCGGCGAAGACACGGTATCTGCCCTCACGGCGAAGGCTATCAAGCTGTCCTTGGAAGAATTCCTCGTAATTCATGTCACATTCTCCTTGCCCAGAATAACTTTCCAGGTCTTGCGATTGTGCGCAGGTCGCTATCGGTCCAACTCCCCGAAAAAAGGCCCCACGCCATGCCTTTGGTGATGCTTTGTCTCATGCGCCGTGCCTCAGCGCGTAATTTTCAAACTCTGACTGGATACCATGCATATCCAACAGACGCCCGGTAACGATGATCCCGGTCCGCATTGTTTCTGACGCTGCTTCGCGCCGAAAATGCATGATCCCATCAGCAAAATCTAGCGCAAGCCACCCCTCGGATGACCGTATCGAGCCCTTCAGACTTTCGACTGAACCGAAAGCCCCAGCGGTGATACGCGCCAAGACCGCATTCAAGGGCCGTGTATCAAAAGGACCACTTCGATCGGTGGACCAGATTGCCGTCTGTGCTGGTGCATGCTCATCGCGCAAACCCCACCGCCAAAGTGTTTCAATGGGCAGCGGCAACATAAGGAACCAATGTTCAATTACTGCAAGGGACGCAATTGTCGCAATCAGCATGAAGCCGACTGCTTGATGGGCATCCGCACCATCCGCAAAGGCTTTGTGGAACAGCCAGGCGCTCAAGAGCGTGCCGCCTGTGATCGAGAAGGGAAAAAGCAAATTCATCGGCCGATGGGCGAAATAGCTACTCATATAGCGCAGATGGGCCGGTAGCATTGTCTCGCCCGTATTCCGCACACCAAGATACAAGTTGAGCTTGGCGCTGAGCCGCATGACCCACAGAATGCCGTAGGTGATCAGACCAATACGATTGAGCCCCTGCGCAAAAGCGATAATCAACAGGAAGCCAAGTGCCAGAATGAAGATCTCGTGCCACAGAACAACGCGGGTCGCGGACCAGAAGCGTGGCAGCCCGGTAAGCTCAGACGGCAACGCCTTACGATTTGGGCCGGTAATCAGCCCGCCCAAGAAACTGATCTCCACTGCGCCCCAAATCCCAAGGGCTGCCAGGAAGGAGAGATACGCCCCATTGGCGCTCACATCCTCTTCGGTAAGGTGCAGCGTTATCAGCCCGCCAAAAAGCAAGCAGCCTGCTGCGGCAGCAAGTACAAGGCGCTGCCGCGCAAGCGTCGTGACCGCGAAAAGAATCGCGCCCGTCGTCAGCCACCAGAGGAAGATGGCGATCAGGGCAGCGGTCATGCTTTCAGGCATGGCGCTGAGCTACCAAACCGGCGAGAGACGAATTTCGGCAGGCAGCGGATGCTTCCTCGGCCTACGGAAAAATAGCCTGGCAAAGGTCGTCGCCGCAGAAATACCGAGACCAACCCCACGCAACCTGCCGCCAATGCCACCTTGCCGCCGTGCGTCGCTCATCTTTTCGGATATCTGCCAAAGCCGATCCATGTCTTCCATGAAGCCCGGCCCATCCACATCCAAGGTCACGGGGAATACCTGACGGCAAATCTCCTCCGTGATTTTGAACACTTGCCGATCATATTCGGTCGGCGTCATGCCCAGCGCCTTGTGGAATTCCGGCCGCCCATGGTCGCGGACATACATGGTGGCAAAAACGGCAAGTTGGAAGAAACGGCACCAAAGGGCGTTGACCCCTTTAAGAAGCTTCGGATTGGCGCGCATCAGCAACGCGAAAGCCTCTCCATGGCGGAATTCGTCATTGCACCAGTTTTCGAACCACTGAAAAATTGGGTGAAAGCGCAATTCCGGGTGACGTTCGAATTGACGGAAGATCGTGATGTAGCGCGCGTAGCCGATCTTCTCGCTCAGATAGGTAGCGTAGAAAATGAATTTTGGCTGGAAGTAGTGGTACTTCTTGGCGCGCGTCAGAAAGCCAAGATCAACGCCAATGCCGAGGTCCTTCAACGCGTCATTGATGAAGCCGGCATGGCGGCTCTCATCGCGCGCCATTACCGAAAACAGCTCCCGCATATCGGGATTCTTCACACGCTTCTTGATTTCTGCGTAAAGCACACAGCCAGAAAATTCCGCCGTCACGCTGCTCACTAAGAAATCTACCAGCTCTTTCTGCAAGCCCTCAGGCAATTCATCCAACCGAAAAGCATCAAACCGCTCATCGCGGACAAAGTGTCCTTTGTTTGGGTCGCGATGGAATTCTTCCATCAAGCGATCCCATTCGGCGCGCACGGGCTCAACATCAATGGCGTCCATTGCTGCAAAGTCGGTGGTGTAGAAGCGGGGCGAAAGGGCGGTTTCGGTTAACGCCAATTCTGTCGTTTCACGAGACAGCTTTTCGCGCATCGGATGGCTCACGGCGTTCATGCGGCCTCCTTCGGCTCAAAGCCCACGTGATAGAGTTCAGTGAGTTCCAGGATCGACCGAAACTGGGTCCAATACCGGCGAAAGAAGCCTGCCCGTATAACGGTAGCCGAGGTTTCGAAGCTATATTTTTCCCCAAAGGCCACCTGCGCCGGCGCGCCATGCACGATCACCTGATCACCCGGGCGGAGCACAACATCCTCAGGCACCGCATAGGCATGAAAGCTATCGAAGCTGCGTTCAATTTCAACGACACAGGGTACATCGAAGCGTCTTCCCCGCCGCCTTTCGGTTATTTCGTTCATTTGCCTTCCTCATTTTTTTTGAAAAGGATATCCGCAAAGCTTTGCGCGTTTGTCGCGCCAAAGGCCCGCAGATCCGTCCAGCGCCCGCTTACCGGGTCTTCCAGAACAATCGCCCCACCCTGCACAGCAGCCAACCGAAGCGGGCTTTCCATGCCGGGATTTTGCAGTCTTCTTTCGCGCGCGAAGCCGCGAAGGGCACCGCGCACAAAGCCACCCTCACCGGGTGAGATTTCGCCAATCATCTGGCCGGTCGAAGCATCACGGATGGAAATACCGCCATCAACACGGTCACTGAACAGGATATCGCGCGCGAAGATCGCTTCATTCACAGGCCGGCGATCCGAATGCTTTTCACCAGCACTCAGCACCACAAGGGCAAGAATGCCAGCAAGCATTACCCCGAGCCCGTAACCCAGGTAATCTGCGCGCGGCATTAGTGCCTTGGTTGCCATTTCCTGCCCCTTACGCCATTGCCGTTGCGCCACTAGGCATTTCGGCTACGGGCCCCGCTGCGCTACGGCTGATGCCCGCCCCTGAGGTAGCTGCGACTGCTTCACCCAATATTTTCGCCACTTCCGCAGCATTCGCGACACCACGAAGCATGGGCTTTGGCCGGCCAAAACTCCATCCACCACAATGTGGCCACAACGCGATCCAGGAAACGCGATGTGATGGCAGTAATTCCAATACGATGTCGCCATGGCCATCCTTGCGATTCCTCAGATCCGCCCCGGCGATTGCGACAAAGGGGATATTGATGGTGATCGGCAAGGCGACACCAACACGCAGCACCAGCCGACGCGAGGTAATGGAATAGACACTGCTGCGTGAGACAATTTTCGCGAGCAAGGTAAGAATGCCAATCGCCACCATCCCAACCAGAAGAAGCAGGGCAGCAGCGCCAAAAGCCGCGACCATTGTTCCCCCTTGCATGGTGGTGCTCAGCACCTCCCAGAGCGCCAAGACAGCGAAATAGCCAAAGACCCAGCGCACCAGGAAGACGCGCTGGGCAATCTCCGCCCATGCCGGCGCCCCCTGCCAGAGCAAGACCTCGCCTAGCGGCAGCGCTTCCGGCAGACCGGGCACTGGCTCCAGACCATGTTCTGTCAGCCGAGGGCGCACGGGCTTGCTCACAGGCAAGCCTCGCTACGCTCGGGTGTGGCATAGAAGTGACCACCACCGAAATAGCCTGAAATGCGATCTTCCTCGAGCAGGGTGATCTGTTCAGGCTGCGCGATGCCAGGTGCTGCAGCGAATTGCGCCGCAGTGACCGAAATGACCTGCGCCGTCCCTTCATCATTGAAGGTGCAGAGGAACATCGGGACCAGAACACGCCGCCCACCGGCGACTTCAGTTTCCAGGTAGCGCAGGATGTATTCTGAACGATCAACCCAAAGATCAACAACCGTTCCTGCCACAACGCCATCCAAGGTGATCACCGATTTCCCGCGTGGGTCCGGATCCTCATGGGCAATGTGCCAGCCTGGCGCGGCACGCAGCGGGACAATTTTCGGCTTATTGTCATCATAAGCCAAATCAGGCGTATCCGCACGATCCGCATAGGAAGCGGGTCCAACGCCGTCCCGCATAGCGTCACCCGTCGGCACGAAGGCAGTGCCAGGATATGGATAATCTGGTGAAAGCTGCGCCGTTACGTCACGCTCTGGCCGCACACCCTGCACAACGGTAGCCCCTTCCGGATAATGCAAGCGGAAGACTTTCGGTGCAGGCGTCTCAGGGAAGCCATGCATGGTGGCGAAAGCCGGCCGATCCGGCAATTCATTCACCATCGGGTAACCTTCGCGCTTGTTTTCGCGGGTTAGATAGTAGATCAGCCCTGCGAAGAAGGCGAAGAAGATATAAAGTGAGAGCGCGGCCGCATCCAGAAAGACCGGCGTTACGGGTGTTGTCATGGCAATGCTCCATGTTGGTTTTGCAGCCCGGCAAGAACCGGCCGGCCTGCATCATGTTGAGGTCCGGAAGAAGGATTGTCGTTTGCCCGAAGAAGGGGACCGACGACGGCAAGCATCATGAACAGCAGAACAATTTCGACGATATAAACGCCAACATATCCGGTGCTTGGCGCGTCTAGCCCTGCGCCAAGAATACCGGCCGATGCCAGCGAGGAAATGACATCACGAATGATGCCACCAAAAGCTACCGCGGCACCGCCGGCGGTCGCGGTAACCGCGCCCCATACACCAAGGGTCAAGCCGACCTGACCTTCTGGCGCCGCCTGCATGCAGCCGGTCAGTGTTGCGTGTGCAAAAAGACCTGCACCAAACCCGACCGCCGCGGTGCCAGCCGCAAAGATAATTGTTGATTCGAGTGGCGCCGCAAAAATCACCATCACAAAACCGGAAATGCCGACCATCGCGCCCGCACTGGCAACACGCTGCGCATGCATGCCACGCCCAAGCAAAGGTGCCGCGCGCAGAAAGCCCAGTACCGCGCCACTTGCGAAAAGGGCTGTTAAAGCTGTTGTCGCACCCACGCCAAGCGAGAGGATCTGCCCGCCATAAGGTTCCAGCAGAACATCCTGCATGCCAAACGCTGCCGTACCGAGTGCAGCAGCCAGTAAGCGCCGATCCCAAGGGCCTGCCTTGCGCAAAAGGCTGAGACTTTCGCGAAATCCAGGATCACCCACCGCACGACCCACCGTAAGCTCCGGCCTTCTCGGCTCCTGCTTCCAGGCAGCGATTAAATTGATGACGAGCGTTGCAGCCGCCATGCCCTGCACGAGTTGGATCAGCTTAATCTGGGAGAAATTTGCCAAGAATGCGCCGAAAGCGAGAGCCGAAATAACCATCCCGATCAATTGCATCAGTGAAAGAATGGTAACAACGTTTGGTTGCGCTTCGCGTGGTACAATATCAGTCGCAAGTGCGAGGCCAACGGTCTGCACAGTATGCATGCCCGCGCCCACCATCAGGAAGGCGAGGCCTGCGGCAAGCTGCGCGACCCAAGGCGGCGCCCAGGTATCGCCGGATAGGATAATCAGGGCGAAGGGCATCATCGCCAGGCCGCCAAATTGTATGATTGTACCAAGCCAGAGATACGGCACGCGCCGCCAACCAAGAACCGAACGGTGGGAGTCGGAACGGAACCCGATCAAGGCGCGCAGCGGTGCAAAAAGCAGCGGTAGCGCGACCATGATGGCCACGAGACTTGCCGCCACACCCATTTCAACAATCATGACGCGGTTGAGTGTTCCAACCATCAACACAGCGGTCATGCCACAGGAAATCTGGAACAAAGAAAGGCGCATCAATCTTCTGATAGGCAAGGGGCCGCTGGTCGACTCGGCGAAGGGCAGCACATTCAGGCTGATCCCTGTCCAAAGTCGCGCCAAACGGTCGTTCACCTCACTCATTTCCGGAGCAGTTCCATCGCATGAGAGGTATAGAAGCCACGGGAGATACGGCGATCCTTGCCAATACTCCACAACAAGAGCTGCCGCTCACCCTTGATGCGTGCCTTCAGGTTACGCTCAGCGACAGGTTCAATCGCTGGGGCGCGATCACCACGTGGAAAGGCGCGCCCAACAAAGTGCATGGCCGCAAGCAAAGGCGTCTTTGGCGCAAAGGTCATGAGCATGGAGCGGCGAATGCGCGGCGCCAGGCTTGATAGGCTCTGCACCATATCCTCGGGGTGATAGTGGATCAGGCTATCCATCGCGACGACATGGTCAAACACACCAAATTGCGCATCCAGCATATCGCCCACGTCGTAGATGATGCTGCCTTCTGGTGCTGCATCCTGGCTACGCTCACGCGCGATTTTGATCAGGGATGGTGAAACATCAATCGCCAATACCTGCGCACCACGCCGCGCCGCTTCAATCGCGAAAGCGCCGGTGCCACAACCGGCATCCAAAAGGCGCTTGCCGGTGAGATCCTCAGGCAGCCAAGACAGCAGGGTTTGGCGCATTTCATCCCGGCCAGCGCGCACGGTGGCGCGAATGCCACTGACCGGCGCATCTGATGTAAGACGCGCCCAAGCATCCGCAGCGGTACGATCGAAATAGGTTTCGATTTGGCTGCGGCGGCTTTGATAGGTTGCGGTTTGCATCAGTCAAACCCCAGCAGATCGAAAATCTCACGATCTTTTAGCGGTGTGGCTTCCAGCCCTTCCGCGCCGGCCCAGAGCGATTCTGCAAGGCGGATGTATTCCGCCTGCACCGCCTCAAGCTCCGGCGAGCCTTCCATTTCAAACAGCGTCGCCTTTTTCAGGCGAGAGCGGCGAATGACATCAAGATCCGGGAAATGCGCCAGGGTCTTCATTCCGCTTGCGGCATTGAAGCGGTCAATCTGGTCTGTCCCTGCACTGCGATTGCAGATAACGCCGCCAAGCCGCACTGGATAATTCTTGGACTTGGCCTTGATGGCAGCGACGATCCGGTTCATCGCGAAAATGCTGTCAAAATCATTTGCTGCCACAACCAAGCCACGTTCCGCATGAAGCAAAGGCGCGGCAAAGCCGCCGCACACCACATCACCCAAAACGTCAAAGATCACGACATCGGTATCATCCAGCAGGTGATGTTCCTTAAGCAGCTTGACCGTTTGGCCAACTACATAACCGCCGCATCCCGTGCCGGCTGGCGGACCGCCGGCTTCCACGCACATCACGCCATTATAGCCTTCAAAGACGAAATCCTCGGCGCGCAATTCCTCGGCGTGAAACTGCACTGATTCTAAGACGTCAATCACGGTCGGGATCAGGCGCTTGGTCAGGGTGAAGGTGCTGTCATGCTTTGGATCGCAGCCGATCTGCAGCACCTTCTTGCCAATTTTGGAGAAAGCGACAGAAAGGTTGGAAGATGTCGTACTCTTCCCAATGCCGCCCTTGCCATAGACAGCGAAGACCTTTGCCGTCGTGCCCGACACTGCGTCGTCCATATGCACCTGGACACTGCCATCGCCATCGCCTTGGCGAGGGCGTCCGGTCAGGCGGGGCGGCTCTCTCATCAACACGGTCATGCCGCGACTCCTTCACTGATACCTTCGATACGATCTTCAAGCTCATCACCGGCCCGACGCAGTGCATCCAGCACATCAGCGCTCGGGCTCCAGTAACGGCGTTCCTGCGCCTCGATCAGGCGATTTGCGATTTTGGCTGAGGCGGTTGGGTTCAAATGCGCCATGCGGTCGCGCATTTCCTTATCCAGCACATAGATATCGGCGATGCGTTCATAGACCCAAGGCGCAACATCGCCCGTGGTCGCCGACCAGCCCATGGTATTCGTGACATGCGCTTCAATTTCGCGCACGCCTTCATAGCCATGCTTCAGCAGGCCTTCGTACCATTTCGGGTTGAGCGCACGCGTGCGGGTTTCAAGCGTGACCTGTTCGGACAATGTCCTGATCTTGCCCTCACCACGCGTCTGGTCACTGATGTAAATGGCTGAGGCCTTGCCACCACGGGCGACCTGTACGGCGCGGCTCATCCCACCCAGCATGTCGAAGTAATGGTCAATGGTGGTAACGCCGACTTCGACACTATCAAGGTTCTGATAGGTGATTTCGACACTCGCCAAAACCTGTTGCAAAACCTTGTCCGCGCGGGCGGGCTTGCCATCCACGCCATAGGCGAAGCCTTTGCGCTTGACGAAGGTGGTCGCCAATTCATCTTCGTCATTCCAGGCACTGTCATTGATCATTGAATTCACATTCGCACCATAAGTGCCATCGGTATTGCCAAAGACGCGAAGTGCCGCCTGTTCCATCGTACCGCCATGCTGCGCCAAATGAAGCAGCGCGTGTTTGCGAATGAAATTCTGCTCAGACGCTTCCTCGACCGTGGCGGCCAGCAGCGCCGCTTCTGCAAGCAATTTCATCTGTAAAGGCAACAGATCGCGGAAAATACCAGATAGCGTCATCACCACATCAATACGTGGCCGGCCCAATTCAGCCAGCGGTATCAGTGTCGCACCCGCCAGCCTGCCGTAGCTGTCATAGCGGGGGCTTGCACCCATCAGCGCCAGCGCCTGCGCAATCGGGCTGCCTTCAGTCTTCAGATTATCCGTCCCCCAAAGTACCATCGCGATGGTTTCGGGGATACCGTTGCCCTCTGCGGCATGGCGTTCAAGCAGGCGGTTCGCTTGGCGCATGCCATCCTGCACGGCAAAGGCGCTCGGCAATTTGAAGGGATCAAAGCCATGCAGATTGCGCCCAGTGGGCAGCACATCCATGGTACGAAGCAGGTCACCACCAGGTGCCGGCATAATGTAGCGGCCATCAAGCGCGCGCAGCATCGCCGGAATTTCGTGATCCTCGGCAAGCAGAGCATCAAAGCGCGCGCGGTCCGCGCCTTCTGCGATGCCCGCCGCATCCAGCATATCCTTGCGCTGCGCTGCATCTGGCGGCTCACCCACTACATGCAGCCCATGCGGGATCAGCGTGTATTCCAATTCCAGAAGGCTGGCGCTGAGTTTCACGATTTCCATCGCCGGATTGGCCCAGGGGGGTTCTTCCGTCGCTAAATCTACCGCACTTGCCTGCGCCTGGATCAGGCCGGCCAGGGCAGCGCGCTGATTCGGATCCGCATCCGGTTCCAGCGCGCGCCAACGATCTATTGAAGCCTTCAGATCAAGCAGGCCGCGATACAGCCCGGCGGAGGAAATGGGCGGCGTCAGATAACTGATCAGCGTGGCGCCGGCGCGGCGCTTGGCCAGCATGCCCTCGGATGGGTTGTTTGACGCATACAGGTAGTAATTCGGCAAATCGCCAATCAGCCGATCAGGCCAGCATTGCGCGGACATACCAGCCTGTTTTCCCGGCATGAATTCAAGCGCGCCATGCGTGCCGAAATGCAGAACTGCATCAGCGCCAAAATCTTGCCTGATCCATTGATAGAAGGCGCTGAAGGCATGGGTTGGTGCGAAACCTTGCTCGAACAACAAGCGCATCGGGTCGCCTTCATAGCCAAAGCCTGGCTGTACGCCGACAAAGACATTCCCAAGCTGCACGCCCAGAATAAAGATATCGCGCCCGTCGGTTTGAATGCGGCCCGGTGCCGGGCCCCAGCATTTTTCTATTTCGGCAAGCCACGGCGTGCGGCGTACATGTTGATCCGCCCCAAGCCGGGCGGCAACATTCGCCGTGGTACCATGACGTTCACGATTGCCATGAATGACCATATCCCGCAGCGCATCAGCAGTTTCGGGAAGAGTCACCTGATACCCCGCCGCCTTCATCGCCTTCAACGTATTGAAGAGCGAAGCGAAGACGCCAAGATAGGCGGCCGTGCCGGTTGTGCCGGCATTGGGCGGGAAGTTGAAAAGGACCGTCGCTACTTTGCGCTCAGCGCGTTCCGAGCGGCGCAAAGCCACCATGCGGGCGGTACGATCCGCGAGCGTTCCAGCGCGTTCCGGATGCGGCACCATATCCCGCGCGCAGGACACGCCATCGCAGCCAGCGCAACGCTCATTAGCGTCGCCGCCAGCGCCGCAACGCCCACCGAAAGTCATCGGCCAAATGCCACCATCCAATTCCGGGATGGCGACCATCATGGTCGCCTCCACCGGCAAAAGACCGCGGGTATTGCTGGACCATTGCTTCATGGTTTGGAATTCAAGCGGGTGCGCGGCGATATAGGGCACATCCAATTTTGCAAGCGCCGCTTCCGCTGCGCGCGCATCATTGTAAGCAGGCCCACCCACCAGCGAAAAACCAGTCAGCGAGACAAAAGCGTCAATCGCCGGCGCGCCATTCTTGGTGAAGAAGGCATCAATGGCAGGCCGACCGTCAAGCCCGGCAGCGAAGGCCGGGATCACGTTCAGCCCACGCGCTTCCAGTGCCTCGATCATGCCGTCATAATGTTTGGCGTTCCCCGCCAGCACATAGGAACGCAGCAGCAAAAGCCCGACTGTCCCGTTTGTGCCATTACGCGGCAAGGCGGCGAGATTTTCGCCAATCCGGCCCTTCATGCGTGAATGATAAAGCCCGGTTTCTGGATATTCGACCGGCGCCGCGACCGAAAGTTTCTGCTTGCCTTTGGCATAACGCTGCACCAGCAGCGCGACCATATTCGCAAGATTATCGGCCGATCCCGCAAGCCAATATTGCAGTGTCAGGAAATAGGCCCGCAGATCCTGCGCGGTGCCTGGAATGAAGCGCAGCAGCTTCGGCAATTCGCGCAGCATTTTCATCTGCCCCTTGCCGCTAGCGCCGCCGCCTTCCTTCTTGCCACGCAGCCGCTTCAGCAGGCCCATCAAGCCCTTGGCCTCAGCGGCCATATCAAGCCGGCCCATCCGCGTCATGCGCGTGATTTCCGGGGCCGAAAGGCAGCATACCAGCGCATCACAATCCATGCGCCGCGCCGCAATCGCATCCTGCACCAGCTTGAAGTGATCCTCCAGGAACAACATGCCAGCGATGATGATATCCGCGCGCGCAATATCCGCATGGCAAGCCGCGAGTGCCGCTTCATCACCCGCGAATTCATCCGCAGCATGCAAGGTCAGTTCAAGACCCGGGATTTGCCTGCGCAAGATGTCGCGCGCCTTATCCACCGCGCCACCGAAATGGCTATCCATCGTCACAATGACGATGCGGGGTGCTGATGCCTCAGCGCGAGAAATGGGCTTTGGCATCGTAAATCGTCTCAATGGTGATCACGGCTATGCCGCGTTCTTCGGCGAAGCGTTCGGTGTTCCGGCGCGCCTTGCCACGCACGAAAAAGGGAATCTTGCGCAGTTCCGCCTCAGCATCATGCGCCCAGCTTGCAGGGCCTGCGATAATGGGTGCGGCGGGCGCCTCCGGCTGTGGGGCGTGACCCAGATGGGACGGCGCCACGCCATCGCGGAATTCGAAATCCTCGCGGAACATGCCGAGCAGATGTTCCTCCAGCCCCATCATCAGCGGATGCACCCAGGTATCGAAGATGACATTGGCACCTTCAAAACCCATTTGCGGCGCATAGCGCGCGGGGAAATCCTGAACATGCACCGGTGCGGAAATCACGGCACAGGGAACACCAAGCTTCTTGGCAATATGGCGTTCCATCTGCGTGCCAAGCACCAATTCGGGCTGCAGCGCGGCGATGCTTTCTTCGACTTCCAGGTAATCGTCTGAAATCAGCGCCTCAACGCCATATTTTTCAGCGGCAGCACGAATTTCGCGGCCAAATTCGCGGCTGTAAGTACCAAGACCCACCACCGCGAAACCCAGTTCTTCATGAGCGATGCGCGCAGCAGCGATGGCGTGGGTCGCATCGCCAAAGATGAAAACGCGCTTGCCGGTCAGGTAATTCGAATCCACAGAACGCGCATACCAAGGCAGGCGAAGCGCTCCGCCACCACCGGTCGAAGGCGCGGGTAGGCCCGCAAGCTCTGCGACCTCATTCATGAAATCACGTGTCGCACCAACGCCAATCGGCACGGTGCGCGTGAAGGGCTGGCCCAGATGGCGTTGCAGAAAGCCCGCCGTGACCTGCGCAATTTCAGGGTAAAGCACGACATTGAAATCCGCGTCCCGCAACTTCGTGAGGTCCGTGGGCGTGGCCGCCATGGGCGCGGTCACCACAACCTCAACGCCCATGCTGGTGAGCAGTTTGGTGATTTCGGCCACATCATCGCGATGCCGAAAGCCAAGCGCGGTCGGGCCCAGAATATTGCAGCGCGGCGCGCGCGCCGGATCACGTGGCGAGCGGGTTTGCGCCGGCCCAGCGAAGGCGCGCACCAGGCGATAGAAGGTCTCCGCCGCGCCCCAATTTTCCTTGCGCTGATATGCAGGCAATTCAAGCGGCACCACGGGCACCGGCAGGCCGAGCGTCTTTGCCAACCCACCCGGATCATCCTGGATCAGCTCTGCCGTACAGGAAGCGCCGACCAGCATGGCTTCCGGCTGGAAGCGGGCATAGGCATCGCGCGCCGCTTCCATGAAAAGCTCGGCGGTGTCGCCGCCCAAATCGCGCGCCTGGAAAGTTGTCCATGTCACGGGCGGGCGCTTTTCCCGCCTTTCGATCATGGTGAAAAGCAAATCGGCATAGGTATCGCCCTGCGGCGCATGCAAGACGTAATGCACGCCCTGCATCGCGGTGGCGATACGCATCGCCCCCACATGCGGCGGCCCTTCATAGGTCCAGACGGCAAGCTGCATGGCTACACCATCAGCTTTTCGCGCCGGACCAAAGGTCGCGCGAAAAGTCCTGCAAGGTCGCCCGCCTGATCATAGCCTTGGATCGGTGAGAAGACGAGTTCAATTGACCATTTGGTGGTCAGGCCCTCAGCTTCTAAAGGATTGGCAAGGCCAAGACCACACACCGTCATATCGGGCCGGGCTTCGCGGCAGCGATCCAATTGACGATCCACATGTTGGCCTTCCACGAGCTTCGCTGCCGCCGGCAGCAGCGCCAATTCATGCGCCAGATGTTGGCGATGCAGATAAGGCGTGCCGATTTCAATCGGCTTCATGCCTAATTCGCGCGACAGGAAGCGCGCCAAAGGCACTTCAAGCTGCGAATCGGGGAAGAAGAAAATGCTTTTACCATCAAGCGTCTTGCGATGATTGGCCAGCGCGGCGCGGGCGCGTTCGCGGCCCTGTGCGGTGGCTTGGGTAAAGCGTTCTTCACTCACACCCCAAACCTCGGTCGCGGCACGCAGCCAGGCGGTTGTCCCTTCCTCGCCCAAGGGAAAGGCTGCCGGGATAT
>CAMCEP010000014.1 GCA_945873675.1 Asaia bogorensis | reverse complement strand
CGGGAACTGATCCTGAGCCATATTGCCGAAAAAGTGCTCGGCCTGCCTAAATCATATTGAAGATTGGAATGGTGGGCGCGACAGGGATTGAACCTGTGACCCTTCGCGTGTGAAGCGAATGCTCTACCGCTGAGCTACGCGCCCGACCGATGGTTGGGGTTTAGGGGGGCAGGGGCTTCCCCGTCAAGCTTGAACGCCTCCTCCGGATTTTATGGCAATGCTGGAGAGAAAATATTGTCTTTTTTCCCGTTTTCCGTATTTCTTTTGCCCACCAGTCGGATGAAATAAATGAATGACATGATAGCAGAAAAAATTCCCATGGAACCGGTGCGTGGACCGATCTTATGCTTTTTTCACATACCGCGCACAGGCGGTACCACCCTCAACCGCATGTTCAGTTGGGTATTGCGGGATCACGCCGTCTTCCATGGCGCCCTTCTCGCTAAATGGGGTGGGGAGGCGGGACTTGCCGCGGTACTCAAAAGTGACAGTCAGATTTACGAGCGCATGATACTACTGACAGGTCACTACGGCTTAGCCCATCCGCTTGTTTGCCACGCGCCGCGCCCTATCCGTATAGCCGCTGTTTTGCGCCATCCGCTGGAACGCATTGTCTCGCTTTATGACTATATTCGCGGCAGGCCTGACCATCCTGAACATAGTCTACTCAGCAAGCTTTCACTCAATCAGGCGATGGATACCGATCTCCCGTTTGCAAACCATTGCATTAACGCGCAACTGCGGATCCTTTTCAATGCCCAAGATCAGAACGGAATTGCGGCGGCGCTTCATCGCCACCCCTATTTGCTCGGCCGCATGGATGCTTTGGATGCCTTTGCCCGAACCCTAATCGGGCTTTTTGGCGTGACGCTTGCCGAGTCGTTGCCGCGCTTCAATCAAAGGCCGATATTGCCTGGCGTGATCCCCGCGCGCGCCGAGGCAGATTACGCCGTAGCTTTAGCGCGGCTTGAAGGTTACAATCGGGCAGAGCTTGAATTCTTCGCCCGCATGCCGCCGATTTTTGCCAGCAAGCCGAAACGCAGCTTCCCTGAACAGGGCGCCGCCTGACAGATTTTTCTTCTAGTGCCACTTCTGCTACACAGCGGCCGATGCGGTTTTTTCTGAAGCCATGCCTTGGCCTTATCCTGGCTTGCGCACCGGCCGGAATTTCCCCGGCCAGGGCGGTGGAGGCTGTGTATCAGGTCACTCAAACCGGGATCGCCGTGGTGGAAATCACCGCCCAGTTCGAAGCCCGGCCGGATGGCTATTGGATGCGCTCGGTCAGTCGGGCGGTCGGTATAGGCCGGGTTTTCGCCGCGCATGAGATCCGATCCGAGGTGGAAGGCGCCTGGCGTGCGGAAGGTGTTGCGCCGCGGCGCTATCAGGTTGAAGGAAATTGGCGCGGTGATGCTAGGCGCACGGTGTTGCTCTACCGCGAAGGCTTGCCCCAGGCGCTGGAATTGGAACCGCCTGAGGGCATCACGAATGAACCCGTGCCCCTTCCAGCGCGGCAGGGCGCGATTGATGGGCTCTCGGCCTTTGCGCTCATGTCGCGCACGGTAACGCAAACCGGGCGCTGCGATGTTGCGGGGCCGATTTTTGATGGCAGGCGGCGGCTTGATTGGTCATCGCGCACGATTGGCACTGTGCGCATCAATCATGCAGGGCAGGAGATCGAAGCCCTCCAATGCGGGCTGGAAAGCCGGCTGGTCGCCGGGCTGCGCCATGGCGATGACCGCGCTCGCGCCACGCAGCCACGCCCGGCCACGGCTTGGGTTGCCAAGGTGGATCAGCGCCTGCCGCCCATCCCGATACGGGTTGAATTCCCAAGCACCATTTTCGGCACCATGCGCTTGGAATTGCAGCGGATCAGATAAAGGCTTCAGCCCAATAGGCTGCGAAGCGCCGCGACATCCAAGGCAATCGGCGCGCCGCCTGCCATGCTTTGCGGGCCATAGCCCCAGCCGGCGAAAATCGCGCGCACGCCAGCGCCGCGCGCAGCCAGAATATCATTGGCGTGATCACCGATCATCACAGCCTGTTCAGGCACCGCACCGGCCGCAGCAAGTGTCGCGCGCAAATGCCCTGGATCGGGCTTGCGCATGGGGAAGCTGTCACCGCCACCGAGCGCGCTGAAAAACCCATCCAGCCCAAGCCCTGCGAGCAGAACACGCGCTGCAGCTTCGGGCTTATTGGTGCAGACTGCCAAGCGCCAGCCGCCATCACGCAAAACACTCAGCAATTCCGGGATGCCATCAAAGGCGCGGGTCAGCACGGCCGCATTGGCTTCATAATCCGCCATGAAATAGTCAAAACTGGCTTCATCCAGCGGAAGGCCACGCGCGGCATGGGCGCGTTCCAGCAAAACGCGCACGCCATCGCCGATCATCCCTACAACCTCTGCCCGCGCAAAGCCGGGCAGGCGGCGGCGCGCCATCAACCTATCGAGTGCGGCATGGATATCCGGCGCGCTATCCACCAGCGTGCCATCAAGATCGAATACCGCGCAGCGCCGGGCGTGTTCATGCATCGGAAGGCGGCACCCAGGGGATGCGCGCAATGTCGATCCCTTCTTCGCGCAGCGCCTCAGCCTCATCCTCCGTCGCTTCGCCGAAAATGCCGCGGGCTTCGGTTTCGCCATGGTGAATCTTGCGCGCTTCCTCGGCGAAATCGGCGCCGACGTAATCGCAATTCTTTTCGATTTCCGTCCGCATCTGGCGCAGCATGGCGCGCAGTTCCGCCGGCATGGCGGCGAGTGCAGCTGCTGGTAGGGCAGGGGGCGCTGGAGTGGGTGGGGGTGGTGGTGCGGGCGCTTCGGCCACGGGCGCGGGTGGCGCCTCTGGCTTGGTATTGCGCGCTGGGCGGCCTTTTTTCGGAATGGCCGGCGCCATCAGGCGCTTGGCAACCTTGGCTGGGCCACATTGCGGGCATTCCACAAGCCCCACCGCGGCCAGCTTGTCGAAAGCCGCGCTATCCTTGAACCAGCCATCGAATTCATGCGCCTGATCGCAGCGCAATTCGTAGCGGATCATGCCCCGGTCAGCCTGTCTTCATGTGCAAGTGTCATCGCAATGCAATCTGGCACTCCCGGGCGCCGAGTGCCAGGGGCCTCCGCCATCAATATTCATATTCAAACGCAATCCCAACCCGATCCCCGGCCAGGCTATTGCCACCGCTTTCGGCTTCCAGCCTGAGCCTTGGCATCAGGTCTATCTGCACACCAACGCGCGGCGGCCCGCCATCGGCGCTTTGCTTCAGGCCAACAAAGACGCCATCGGCCACATAGCGTCCGGTTTCCAAGGTAGCACCCGGTTCCTGGCCGGCGGCTTGTTCGCCTTCCTTCTCCTGGCCGATGGAAAGCCGATCAAGCGCCAAAGTACGGCGGATGCGTTCCATCACGCCACCCGGCCCAGGCAGGGGGCGGCCTGTCGCGCCGGAAAGGGCCTCGGCCAATTGCAGCATCTGGAAGGGCGAAAGATCACCCCCGCGTCGGCCGAATAAAAGCCGCGCCAGTACCTCATCCGCTGGCAATTCGGGGTTGGAGGTGAAGCTGATTTTCGGATCGCGCGCCGGGCCTTCCACGGCCACATTCACATCCACATCCTCCGCCCGCGCGGTGGCCAGGACATCCAGATTCGGCATGATGCCCCCAGCATCGAAGCTGATATTCGCGCGGTTCAGATCAAGCCGCCGATCGAGCACCGAAAGCGTACCCCGCCGCAGCATGAAGCCACCTTCCAGCATCGGCGCGGCAAGCGTGCCACCCACCTTCAGCTCTCCGCCCAATTCCGCATCCAACCCGCGGCCACGAAGGAAAATCGCGCGCGGCGCTTCAATGGTCAGCGCAAGCGCGATGGGCGGCAGGGACGCTTCCGCCACAGTGCGCCGCGCTGGTGGTGCCAAAGCCGCAACACCGGGCGGGCGCTGGCCCCTTTCACGCACGCCGGGCAGGCTTTTTATCGAAGGTGGCAGCTTGTCTGGAATGCGTAATTCCGCGCGGCGCACCAAAAGCTTGCCGGCAATGCGGCTTTCGCCCAGCGCCTCACCGGCGAAGTTCAGCTCGCCATCCAAAGTGGCGCTGCCCAGGTCTGAATTCACAGGCCGCGCGCCATCTGCCCTGACCCGCAATTCGAAAGGCAGGCGCGGCTTGCGGAGATCAAGCGTGCCGGAACCGGCAAGGCTGCCACCGCCCGCCGTGCGTGCAGCGAAACGCGCGAGGTTCAGTTGCTGACCTTCGGCGCTGATGGCGGCGGTGATCTCATTCAGCGTCACGCCATGCTGCAAATCACGAAAACTGCCATTGGCGATATTGGCCTGCCCGCCCAGGCGCGGCGCGGCCAGACTGCCTTCAAGCCGCAGATTAAGATTGGCAATGCCTGTCACGCGCTGCGCCCCAGCCGCAAGCAGGGGTTGCGCCAAGTTCGCCAGATCAAGCCGCCCGGTGATACTGCCGGAAAGCGCTGCGTCAGGCTTCAGCCCCGCTACCCGCGCCGTCGCGGCCAGCCGCACTGCATTGCCGCCATTGAGCGAGGCGCGTGCTTCCGCTCCCGCCGCCGTGCCATTGGCCGCAACCGAAAGGCGCAAGGGCGGGATACCGCGCGCCGCTGGCATGCCGCTGGTGATGGCAGGGCTTTCCAATTTGATGTCAAAGCGGGGTTCGTCTGCTGTGCCATTCACCCGCGCCTCGCCGGTGAGTGTGCCGGCCAGTTTCGCTTCCGGTACGACAAGCGCGGCGAAGGGCGCGATCGGTAAGGCAGAGAGTGTCGCCTTCAGCGCTATCTCCGCTTCGCTCCAGAAGCCCTCCAGCCGGAGCCTGCCACCGCGATTGCTGGTGATGTTGGTGTCCGTGAGGGTGATGCGCCCATCAGGTGAGAATGCGATGCGCGCGGGCGCGGCAAGCTTCACCTGTTCCGCGCCATAGGCCAGTGAGAGGCTGGGCAGCATGATCACATGCGCCTCACCGGCCAGGCTGAGCAACGCTTCGCCTGCAAGCTCTGCTTCGCCATGGCGCGCGGTGAAGCTCGCGCTGGCATCATCCAGCCTGCCGGCAAGTTCGGCGCGCAAGGCAAGCGGGCGTCCACCCAAGGTGGCTTCGGGGGCGTTCAGCTTCGCCTTGACCGCCTGCGCGCCTCCCACGTCGCGCGCTTCGGCTTCCAGAGACAGGCTGCCGGTCATTTTATGGCCAAGCAGATCGGAAAAAGGCGCAAGATCCGCAATGTCGAGCGATAGCGCGCCATCGAAAAGCGGCTTTTGCACATCAAGCAAACCGCGCCCCGAAAGCCGCGCCTCACCAAAGCCGGCTTCAAGCTGGTTGATTCTGAGCGCGCGCCCTTCCGGCACGCCGGAAAGTGTTACGGTCAGTGGCAAGCCGGCATAGGTCGCATCAAGCCGCGCTTCCGCACGCGGGCGCGACAAGGGCGTTTCCAGAAGCAGGTCGAGGCGCGGCGCGGCAAGCTCCTCCGCGCCGCGCGTGATGGCCTCGCCGCGCGCCTTCAGCGTGATGGAAGGATCATCCCGGGCGCCATGCAGATGGCCTTCTGCGGTCAAGCCGCCAGCCAGTTCTGGCACCAGCGCCGCAAGATCGGCTAGGCGCAAACCGAAGCGAAGATCAAGCTTTTCACCGATATCACCCGCAGCGGTCAGTTCATTGCCATCGCCCGTCAGCGTCAGGCTTTCAATCCGCGTTGGTGCGCGCGCCTGCACCGCAAGGCGCGGGGTCGCGCCAAGTGCAGCGCCTAATTCTGTGATGCTGCTGGAAAAGCCTTTCATGTCGGCATCCAGCGCCACCTGCGGCGCCATCAGCTTGCCATCCAGCCGAAACCGCGCGGTGGCCGATTCCCAGGCAATCTCCTCTGGCACATAGGCTGCAAGCATTGCGCTTTTGCCCAGCGTGATAGTGCCTTGCAGGGCCGCTTCCTCTTGTTTGGGATCAAGCCTGCCGGCAAGGGTGGCTTCACCAAGCGGCGCCTTCGCCGTCACAGCGCGCAGGTTGATCAAGCCAGCGCGATTACGCGCTGCATCCAGCGTGAATTCCACGCGGGCAAGTGCCTCGGCCAATGCTGCCGGCAGCAAGGGCGATGCCGCAACATGGCCCGAAAGCCGCGCAAACCCCGCACCGCGCGCATCGGCGCTGATAGTGCCGGAAAGCGCTGCCTCTGCCGCGCTGCCAAGGCGCGCTTCGGCGCTCAACGCCGCGCCGCTGGCCGGGCCTTCCAGACGCAGCGTCACCTGCGCGGGTTCGGCAGGCACACCCAGCGCGCTGGCCAGCACGCCGCCCGGCGGTTCCGCGAGATCAAGCCGCGCGACAAGTCGATCCGCGCCAGGGGCAAGGTCAAGTTCAAGCCGGGCCTCACCCGGCGCATCCAGGCGTGTGAGCGCGACATCACCCGAAAGCCGCGCTGCCTTCAGCGTTGCCTTGCCCCGCAGCGCAGCACGGAAGCCCTGGCCGAAAACGCTTTCGGCAACGATGATTTCGTCAATCGCCATGCGGTCGATCCGAACGCCAATCGGCAAATGCGGCAGGGAGGGCAGCAATGGGCCTTCCAGCGCTTCTCCTTCTTCGGAAGCCGGCAGGCGCAAAAGGCTGATGCGCGCTGCCGTTAATTCACGCAGATGCGCTTCCCGTTGCCATAATGCGTTCAGATCGAAGCCAAGGCGCGGAGCCGCGACCTCAAGCCAAACACCGCTCTCATCCGCAAGCGTGATGCGCGCGGCGCGGGCTTCGCGCGATAGCGTCACCGCCAGCCCTTCAATGACAAGCCCCGGCACAAAACGCCCGGCCAACCCCGCCAGCGTCGCCGCGCCATTCCCCCATTGCACCCAGGCCAGCGCACCACCGATCAGCACACCAAGGCCAAGCATGATAGCCAAGACCAGGATCAGGAAGCGGCGCAGATGGCGCATGTCAAAAAGCCTGCCCAAAGCCGATATAGATCGCAAAGGATGGATCATCCTTTTGCCGATCCAGCGGCACGCCGACATCAAAGCGTATCGGTCCGATCGCCGTCAGGTAGCGCAGCCCAAGCCCGGTGCCGGCGCGTAGCCCGCTGAAATCAGGCTTGGCTTCCTCACCCACACTTCCCGCATCAAGAAACGCCGCCACGCCCCAGCTTCGCGTCAGCCTTTGGCGCCATTCAACACTGGCTTCCACCAGGCTGGCACCTCCCAAAGGCCGATTGGCGGCATCGCGTGGGCCGATGGATTGATAAGTATAGCCGCGTACGGAACCGCCACCGCCCGCATAAAAGCGCTTATCCAAGGTGATCTCATCCCGACCTGCCCCCGGAGCGCTGCCAAGGGCTGCGCGCAGCGCCAAGACGCTGTCGCCATTACCGGTGATGTCGAAATAATTGCTGCCAGTTGCCAAAAAACGCGTGAAGTTATTGGAATCCAGCGCCGAGTAATAGGGCGTGGCACTCAGGCTGAAGCGCTGGCCCTGGCGCGGGTCAAGCGGGTTTGTGGTATTATCGTAACGAAAAATCCCCATCAGCCCGAAAAGCCGAAAGGCGCCCATATCGCCATCGCGCCCGATCTGCCCTTCCTCATAATTCGGCCCGCCTGCGATCGCCATGGTATCCGACAGGCGATGTTCCAGCGTGAAGGATGCCAAGGCAGCATCGCGATCATAGGCGCGCAGCTTTTCGCGCACCGCGCCGATTTGCGAGGCACTTTGCAGATCTCGGCCCAGAAATTCCGGCGTACGCAGCGTGGCAAAGGCGCGATAGGTGGCGTTCTCAATCCCGGTTTCGCCGATGCGCGCAACCTCTCCTTCCAGGCGAAGCCGCTCAGCGCCGCCGAAGATATTGCGGTCTTCCCAATAGCCGCTGGCAGTCATGCCGTAATTGGTCTCAAAGCCAAGGCGCCCGCCCACGGCATGGCGCGGGCGTTCCTGTACCTGGAAGTGCACGGGCAGCCGCCCAGCCTGGTCCAAAGGCGGCTTTTCAGTCACGCGAACAAAGCTGAACACGCCCAACCCCATCATGGCGCGGCGGGCACGTTCAAGCCTTTCGGGAGAATAGGGCTGGCCTTCCAGCCGCCGGGCGGCAAGCCGTTCAAGCAGCGCAGGGTTGGTGCGCGTGGTGCCGGCCACGCTTGGCCGCGCGAAATCCGCAAGCGGCCCGGATGCAATGCGCCAAGTGATGTCCATCGTTTTGGTATCGTGATCAACCACCGCATCCCGGGCGACGATACTCGCCAAGGGATGGCCGGCACGGCGCAGCGCCAGCAGCAGGGCTTCCTCGGCGGCCAGGATATCGGCGGGGCGGGCGGGGTCCCCTTCGGCCAGGCGCAGTTCGGCCGCAGCCTGTTCCAGCAGCGCATCATCCTGCGATGGTTCCGCCAGCATCAGGATTTGTCCGATTCGATAGCGCGGACCGGGGGTCAGGATTATGCTGACCGGTATCGGGTTGGCCGGGTCAGGGTCCGGGGGGGCAGCACCGCGCCGGTTCACATCTTCCCCGGCGATCTCAATGCGTGCCGCGCCGCCCCAAAAACCCTGGGCGTGGAGCGCTTCGGTAAGACGCGGCAGATCAGCCCGCGCGCGCGCCAGCAGCCCATAGCCATCTGTTGGTGCGGTTTCCTCAAGTTTTATCAATTGGGAAACGCCTTGGATGGCAGAACCCAACGCCTTATCGTCATCCGGGGTGATCTGTACGCGATAAGGGATGGCAGGCGGTTCTTGCGCCGACAGCGGATTGGACAGGATAAGACAAGTGCATAAAAGCATCCAAGCCAACCACCTGTGGTTGGTGGTGGGCTTGGCCGGGGAAGGGTAGGATCGACGAATCATGAACGATGAATTTCACGCTACCCTAACATCCTGGCGTCGGCACCTGCACGCCCATCCTGGCCTGACCCTGCAAGAAGGGCCAACCGCGGCCTTTGTCGTGGCAAAGCTCCGGGAGATGGGGGTCACCGAAATTGCCGAGAATGTCGGCGGCCATGGCGTGGTGGCGACCATCCGCCGTGGTGGGGGCAATCGCTCCGTCGGGCTGCGCGGTGATATGGATGCGCTGCCCATCGAAGAACAGGCGGATGATCTGCCCTGGAAATCCACCGTACCCGGCGTGATGCATGCCTGCGGGCATGATGGGCATACCACGGCGCTTTTGGGTGCGGCGCGGATGCTGTTGGAAGACAAGGGCTGGACCGGTGCGGTGCATCTGGTGTTCCAGCCGGCGGAAGAAGGCGGCGGTGGCGCGCGGGCGATGATCGCGGATGGGTTATTCACCCGCTTCCCGATGGACCGGATTTTCGGCTGGCATAATTGGCCGGGCTTGGCCGCCGGCACCATTGCCATTCATGACCGTGCTGTGATGGCCGCCGGTGCCCGAATTGAATTGATTTTCGATGGCCATGCCGGCCATGCGGCGCTGCCGCACCTCACGCGCGACCCGCTGCTGGCCGCAGGCCATGCGATTGTGGCGGCGCAATCTATCGTGGCGCGCAATGTGGACCCGCTGATGGGCGGCGTGGTCAGCCTGACCGTGATTGAAGGCGGTGAGGCACAAAACCAGGTGCCGCGCCGCGTCACCATCAAGGGCACCATTCGCTGGCTTTATGATGAAGCCGGTGATGCCATCAAGGAAGGCTTGCAGCGCGTCACGGATGGCGTGGCGGCAACCTGCGGCGTGAAGGGCACGCTGATCATCAGCCCAGGCCTAGGTGTCACGGCAAATTCCCCGGCAGAACGCGACCTTGCAGCCGCTGCTGCCGCGAGCGTCACGGAAACGCGCCGCGACATGCGCCCTGCCATGACGGGTGAAGATTTCGCCTGGTTCCTGAAGGAAGTGCCGGGTGCTTTCGTTTGGATCGGCAATGGCCCGGCCGAGGAAGGGCGCGATTTGCACAATGCGCGCTATGATTTCAACGACGCGATCTTGCCGACCGCGTCGAAGTTTTTGACGGAAGTGGCAAAGCGGGCGCTGTCCAGTGATCCATGAAGATGGATCACTGGCCAAGCCTTATTTGAGCTGCTGATTCACCGCGCCGGCCTGCGGCCTTTGCGGATCAGACGCAGGCGGGGGACTAAGCCCCCCTCAACGCCAACTACCGCGCAAAGCCCGGCTGTTTTTCCACGAAGCGGTTGGGCTTCAGGAAAATGGAGAGGAACAGCGCGCCTTCAGGGGCGCGGGCCACATGCGTATTGCCTGCAGGGCGCCAGACAAATTCACCTGGGCCGCAGCGGCCTTCTTCATCTTCCAGATAGCCTTCCATGACATAGGTCTGTTCAATATCCGTATGTTCATGCAGCGGCACTTCCGCGCCGGGCGCCATGCGGAACAGGATGGTGGACATGCCCCGCGCCTCATCCCGGCAGAGCAGCTTCATTTCAATCCCGGGAAACTCTGTCGGCTGCCAGGTCATTTGATCCGGCTTCAGATAATGGGACGCAAGCTTGGGGTCGCCCAATTGGCTTTGGATGCGCTGCTTCGTCGCTTCATCAATCATGGTGTCTCTCCCAATCTGGGTCACGGTTGGATCTGATTATCCGATATTGTGACAATGCTCGAAGTGCTGGAACGAAGAATGGCTCTGACAGCATGCTGCGCGTGAGAAGCCGTGCCTTGCAAGAGGCGATGGCCCCGGGCCTTGCTTGACGAGACCGGCGCCACCCCGTCTGATTGCGCCCAGCGTGACCGTCGATATAGCGCTCAGACAAAGGATTAGGTGCCGATGCAGCCAAATGTACCTCGCCGGATGATTTTGGCGGCCGGGCTCGTGAGCCCTGCCATTGCCCGTGCCCAGGGTTCCTGGCCGGATCGGCCCATCAAGCTGATCATTCCCTGGCCGCCCGGCGCATCGGCGGATGTATTTTTGCGCAGCATCGCCGATCAGGCCGGCAAGCGGCTGGGCCAGACGGTGCTGCCGGAAAATCGGCCTGGGGCGAATGGATCGCTCGGGGGCGTCGTGCTCAAGGATGCCCGCCCCGATGGCTATACGCTGGCGCAAATTCATACGGGCGTCTTCCGCGCCGCGATGACCGCGGAGCGCCCGGTGTATGATGGGCTGACGGATTTTACCTATATCGCGCAGCTCAGTGGTTCGGTGCATGGCATTGTGGTGCGGGCCGATAGCCCCTGGCAGAATTTTGAAAGCTTTGTGGCGGCAGCCAAGTCTGATCCGGGCAAGCTGAATTACGGTACTTTTGGCCCAGCTTCGATTCAGAACCTGGTGATGGTGGATATTCAGCAGCGGCTTGGTATCGAATTGACCCATATCCCCTATCGTGGCGGCGGGGAGCTGTATGCCGGGCTGCTGAGCAAGCAGATCGATGTGGTGGCGGATGCCAGTGGCTGGGCGCCATTGGTGGCGGATGGGCAGTTCCGGCTTTTGGTGGTTTGGGGATCGAACCGTATGCCGCGCTTCCCTGAAGTGCGCACGCTGAAGGAAGTTGGCATCGATCTGGAAGTCAATTCCCCTTACGGCATTTGCGGCCCGCGCGGCATGAACCCAGCCATCACCCGCAAATTGCATGATGCTTTCAAGGAAGCGCTATTCGATCCCGCGACCCAGGAGGTAATGGCGCGCTACAATATGCCGACCCTTTATCTGGATACGGCGGCCTATGATGCGGCGGCGCGCCAACAGCATGTGGTTGAGCGGGAAAATCTGCGCCGCGTGGGCATGCTGCCCAAATAGGGGCGGGCTAGGCCGGCTGCGACCAAAGTGTTTGGGCCGCAGCCGGGATATTTTTAGTCGAAGCGCGCCTTCAGCCATTCACCGCCTTGCCGTGCGGCGCGGTCAGCGCCCGCCACATGGCCAAGTGCGCGCAGAAAGCCATGGATGGTGCCGGGGAAAGTTTCTTCCGTCACGGCCACGCCAGCGGCGCGCAGCTTATTGGCAAAAAGCCTGTTTTCATCAGCCAGCACGTCCAGTTCCGCGATATGCACTAGCACGGGCGGCAGGCCGCGCAAATCGGCGCGCATGGGGGACGCGAAGGGCGAAACGCGATCCGCTTCCTTCGGCGCATAGCAGCGCCAGTAGAAATCCATCTTCTCGCGCGTCAGGAAATGGCCGGTCGCGAAAGCGCTGTAGCTTGGCGTATTCATGGCGCAATCCATGACGCCGTAATTGATCAAAAGGCCACGCAGCTTCAGCGCGGGATCGGTTTCCCGCAACAATAGCGCCGTACCTGCGGCCAGATTACCACCGGCGGAATCACCGCCAAGGATGATGCGGCTGGTATCCAGCCCCCATTCCGCGCCGCGATTGGCGACCCAGCGCGTGACAGCCGCGCATTCTTCCAAGGCTTGCGGGAAAATCGCCTCAGGGCTCAGCGCATAATCAACACCAATCACGGCGCAACCGGACACAGCCGCATATTCGCGCATCAGCCGATCATGCGTATCCACACTGCCCCAAACCCAGCCGCCACCATGCAGATAGACCAGCACCGGATGCCCTGTGCCGGCCGTCGGGCGATGAAAGCGGCAGAGAATCCGCCGCCCGCGCAGCGCCAACCAGCGATCCTCACTTTCCGCCATCACCGCGCCACCCTTGGCGAGCGGCAGGCTGAGCCCATCATTCAATTCCCGTGAATTATCCAGCGGTAATTCCAGCTTCACCGGGGGCTGCGCCGCGGCGCGCGCCTCCATCATTTCGGTGAAGCGCAGCATTTCTTTGTCCCAATTCTCGCGGGCCATGGCGGTTCCTCATTTTCGGCCGGCAAAGGCTCCGGCGGCTGCATTATGGAGACGCTGTGGGGCGGAAGGGCAAGCCCTGGTTACGCGGAATGCGCCTCGGCGATCAAAATGCGCAGCCTTTGCGCCGCCGGCATGCCCTTGCGCGCCTGCCGCCAACAGGCCTCTGCCACGCGTTGATGAATGGCCAGCGCATCATCGGCTGACGTAATGCTGGCGATCCCAATGCTCCAACTAGGATGCGCATCCACCGCGAAAGGGTTCGCCATGACATGGGCGCGATCCCGCGCCCGATAGATGATGGCCTGATGGCTTGGTTCCGGTTCCTGCAATAGGCCGATCTGCACGCCAAGCGGTGCCTGTTCAATGATAATGGCCAGATGCTCAACCTCGGTCATCGCGGCTGCCTTGGCTTCCGCGCGACCGCGTTCGGAAAGCGGCAGGCCGGCCCCAATGCCATCCGCCAGCATGCTCCTGATCGCGGTTTCGGACAGCAGCGCGGTGATGCTGGGCCGGCGCTGTTCCAATAAAAGCCGCCGTTGTGCCAAGCTGGTCAGGCATTGCTCGGTAATGCTGCGCGCCGCTAACCGGTCAGGCGCCATGCCGGCTGCTTCCAGCCAAAGCTTGCGCAAAAGCTGATCAAACCTATCCGAGACGATGGCAAAACAAAGCGCCCCACCAAGCTGCAATTGGCTATCGGCCACTTCCTCAACCTGGCGCTGACGTTCCAAAAAGGCATTGATGCGGGAGAAATAATCAACGCCAATCCCAAGCAGGGCGAGCGGGGAGACCTGCAACATCTCCGCCAGCCGCCGGACAGTATCCAGCTTGATGACCTCGCCCTTTTCATAGCGGTAGAGCGCGGCGCGGGAGATACCAAGCCGGGCGGCAATTTCATCCGCCTTGAGGCCTGATTCCAGACGATAATTGCGAAGCTGCTGGCCGACTTCATCGAACCGCATTGGATGGCGCCTTTGCTCTGACCCGCGCCACGCGAACGTGACTCGAGCAGAACGTCCCGTAAAGAGCGAAAAATCTAAAATCAAAACAATTTTTCGCGTTTTCGGCGCTACCACTCAAAAATGAGAAGACCCCGCGCTGGGCTGGGCCTTGCTCAAAGCCGGGCTGCCTCAGGCGTCCGGCGCGACCGGATGCGCGGCGAGGGTCTCAAGCGCCTTGACCAGCCCGGAATGGTCCAGATCCCCGCCCCCCGCCGCAGCCACAGCGGCGAAAAGCTGCTGGGTGGAAGCAGTATTGGGCAAAGCCACCCCCAATTCGCGGCCTGCTTGCAAGGCCAGGTTCAAATCCTTCTGGTGCAGGCGAATGCGGAAGCCAGGTGCGAAGGTGCGCTTGATCATGCGCTCCCCATGCAGTTCCAGAATGCGGGAGGTGGCGAGGCCACCGGTGATGGCTTGCCGCACCTTGGCCGGATCAGCGCCGGCCTTGGACGCGAAAGTCAGCGCCTCAGCCACCGCTTCGATGGTGAGTGCCACAATGATCTGGTTCGCCACCTTGCAGGTCTGCCCCGCGCCCGTGTCGCCCACCAAAGTGATGTTCTTGCCCATGGCTTCAAACAGCGGCTTGGCGCGTTCAAAGGCGGCGTCCGAGCCACCCACCATGATGGTAAGGCTCGCTTGCTTGGCGCCAACTTCACCGCCCGAGACAGGGGCATCCAGGTAATCACCGCCCTTGGTCGCGATTTTCGCCGCGAAATCCTTGGTGGCGGTTGGGCTGATGGACGACATGTCAATCACCAGCGTGCCGGGCTTGAGCCCCTCGGCGACACCACCCGCGCCGAACAGCACGGCTTCCACATCGGGGGTATCGGGCACCATCAGAATGACCACTTCCGCCCCGGCGGCGGCGGTTTTGGCATCGGGGGCCACGGCGAAGGCCGCGCGGTCCTCAGCGGTCAGGCTTTTGCGTTCCACCACGGTAATTGCGTGGCCGGCAGTTTTCAGATGCCCGGCCATGGGGCGGCCCATGATGCCAAGGCCGATAAAGGCGATTTTCATTGCGTGTCAGTCCTTATAGGGGGCGAACCAGGAAAGCCCGGCGAGGGTTTCGCCGGCGGGGCGGTATTCGCAGCCAATCCAGCCACGGAAACCAAGCGCGTCAATGGTCTTGAAGACGAAGGGCCAATTCACTTCGCCCGTGCCGGGTTCATGCCGGCCGGGGGTATCGGCCACCTGCATATGGGCGATCAGCGGCAGGTGCTTTTCCACGCGCTTGACCACATCACCTTCGGTGATTTGGCAATGATACAGGTCGAATTGCATGCCGAGCTTTTCCGGCCCCACGGCAGCGATAATGGCCGCCGCCTGATCCGTGGTGTTCAGGAAGAAGCCCGGAATATCGCGGTGATTGATGGGTTCAATGATGGGCTTCACGCCCACCTTGGCGCATTCTTCCGCCGCATAAGCCAGGTTCGCGCCATAAACCGCGGTCAGCGTGTCATGCGCGACCCCTTCGGGCTTGAGGCCGGCCATGATGTGCAGCCGCGGGCAGGCAAGGGTGGTCGCGTATTCCAGGGCAAGCTTGATGCTGTCCCTAAAGGCCGCCTGCTTGCCGGGGATGGCGGCCATGCCGCGCTCCCCCTTGGCGAAATCCCCTGCCGGCGCATTGAACAGCACCTGCTGCAAGCCATTATCCTTGAGCCGGGCGGCAATCTCGGCGGCGGGATGTTCATAGGGGAATAGGAACTCCACCCCCTTGAACCCGGCCTTGGCCGCGAGCGCGAAGCGGTCCAGGAAGGGGACTTCATTGAACATCATGGAAAGATTGGCGGCGAAGCGCGGCATGGGCGGGTTCTCTTGGACGGACAGGGTCGAAACTAAAGCAGTTTCGCTGATGGGGAAATCTCCCCCCCTCCTCGGACAAAACCCCTTCCCGGCGGGGGCCGGCGCCCCTATAGGCGGAATCAGGCTTTAACCAAGAAACGGGAGATCGGGATGCGAAAGCTGTTATGGGCGACCGCGCTGGCCTGCGGGCTGGCGCTTGGCGGGGCAGGGGTGGATGCGCGCACGGTGCGCTGGGCTGCCTCGGGCGACCCCAATACGCTCGACCCGCATAGCCAGAATGTCGGCACCGTCACCATGGTGCTGCAACAGGTCTATGACATGCTGATCAGCCGCACCCAGGAATTGGGCCTGGCACCAGGCTTGGCCACGCGTTGGGAGCAGCAGGAGCCCAATCGTTGGCGCTTTTGGCTGCGCGATGGCGTGAAATTCCATGAGGGCGAGGCCTTCACTGCCGATGATGTGGTGTTCAGCGTGACACGCGCCTTGGCGCCGACCTCCAATTACGGAATTTTTGTGGATACGGTGGAACGCGCGGTGCAGGTGGAACCGCTGGTGGTGGATATCATCACCAAGCTGCCGGACCCGATCCTGCCCAATAAGATCGCGTCCGTCTTCATGATGTCGCGGAGCTGGTCCGAAAGGAACAACGCCGCGCGGCCACAAAATACCCGCCAGCGGGAAGAAATGCACACGGTTCGCAACACCAACGGCACCGGCGCCTTCCGCCTGACGGCGCGTGAAGCCGATGTGCGCACCGTGATGGTCCGCAATAATGATTGGTGGGGCTGGAAGGAAGAAACCAACCGTGAGGCGAATGTCACGGAAATCATCTTCCGCCCGATCGCGTCCGATGCGACGCGCATCGCCGCCCTGCTGTCGGGTGAGGTTGATTTCGTGCTCGACCCGCCGTTGCAGGATTTGAACCGGCTGCGTCAGGCGCAGAATATCCGCGTGCTGGAAGGCCCGGAAGTGCGCACCATCTTCCTGGCGATGGATGTCAATCGGGATGAATTGCTCTATTCCGATGTGAAGGGCCGCAATCCGATGAAGGATTTGCGCGTGCGCCAGGCGCTTTATCACGCGATTGATATCCAGGCGATCCACCGCACCACCATGCGCGGCCAATCCGTGGTGACGGGCACTTTCTTTCCTTCGCAGGTCAATGGCTATGTGAAGGAAGAAGATGTGCGCCTGCCTTATGATGCGGCGCGCGCGCGGGCCTTGCTGGCGGAAGCGGGCTATCCCAATGGCTTTGAGATCACGCTTGATTGCCCGAATAATCGCTACATCAATGATGAGCAGATCTGCCAGGCGATTGTCGCGATGTGGGCGCGGATTGGTGTGCGGGCAAAGTTGAATGCCATGCCGCTGGCGCCCTTCTTTGCCAAGATCCAGCGTGATGACACTTCCGTCTATTTGCTGGGCTGGGGCGTCCCGACCTTGGATGCGCTTTATTCCTTCCAGTCCCTGGTCGCGACCCGCAATGGCGCACAGGGCGATGGCATCTGGAATTACGGGCGCTATTCCAACCCGCGCATGGATGCCCTCATCCAGCAGATGAAGACGCAATCCGGCACGCCACGCAATGAGGCGATCCGGGAGGCGCTGCGAATCTACCGCGAAGATGTGCCGCATATTCCGCTGCACCATCAGATGATCCCTTGGGCGATGCGGTCCAACCTGACCATTCCGCATATGGCCAATAACCAGCCCTATTTCCGCTGGGCCAAAATGAACTGATCCCCTGGCGCGGCGGGTCATCCACCCGCCGCGCTTGGAGATTTTTTTTGGTCGCATTTTCCGGGTCGCCAAGTGATTCCACTTGGCTTGAAAATGCGACATTTTGTGTGGACGCATTTTCCGAGCCGCCAAGCGAGTCCACTTGGCTTGAAAATGCGACATTTTGTGTGGTCGCATTTTCCGAGCCGCCAAGTGATTCCACTTGGCTTGAAAATGCTTACTGGAGCTTTCCCTTTGTTCGCCTTCATCATCTCCCGCATCTTGCAGGCGCTGCCTGTGATGCTGACAGTTGCGCTGATATCCTTCGCCATGTTCGCCTATGTGGGCGATCCGGTGGCGATCATGCTCGGGCAGGATTTCACTGAGGCGCAGCGTCAGGCGCTGGTGCAGGATCTGGGGCTGGATCGGCCCTTCTGGGTGCAATTCGGGACCTTTATAGGCAATGCGGTGCAGGGCGAATTTGGGCTGTCCTATCGCCTGTCGCGGCCTGTCGCGGATTTGATCGCGGAACGCGCGCCGGCCACGCTTGAACTGGCCTTTTGCGCGGCATCGGTCGCGCTGCTGATCGGCGTGCCGATGGGGGTTTATACCGGGCTTTATCGCAATTCCTGGCTGTCGCGCTTTTTCCTGACCTTCAGCCTGATTGGGGTATCTCTACCCGTGTTTCTGATTGGCATTCTGCTGATCCTGGTTTTTGCCGTCTGGCTTGGGATGCTGCCTTCCTTCGGGCGCGGCGATACGGTGAAGCTTGGCTGGTGGTCCACGGGCTTTCTGACCTGGAGTGGCCTTAAGGCACTGGTGCTGCCTTCCATCACGCTGGGGCTGTTCCAACTGACCCTGATCATGCGCCTGGTGCGGGCCGAGATGCTGGAAGTGCTGCGCACGGATTACATCAAATTCGCCCGCGCACGGGGCTTGCCGAACCGTGCCGTGCATTTCGGCCATGCGCTCAAGAATACGCTGGTGCCGGTGATCACCATTGTCGGGCTGCAATTGGGCGCCATCATCGCCTTCGCCATCGTGACGGAAACCGTGTTTCAATGGCCGGGCATGGGCTTGCTGTTCATTCAATCCGTCAATCAGGCGGATATCCCGGTGATGGCGGCCTATCTGCTGCTGATTTCGGCGCTTTTCGTCACCATCAATCTGATTGTGGACCTGCTTTACTACGCGGTGGACCCCAGGCTGCGCATTGGGCGCGGGCAGGGGGCGCATTGATCATGGCGGCAACACTCCGACGCTTTTTTGACAGTGATTTGTGGTGGTCCTTCACCCGGTCCCCCATCACCATGATCTCCGCCGTGGTGGCGCTGATCTGCATATTGGGTGCGCTATTTGCGCCCTGGATCGCGCCGCATAACCCCTTTGATCTGGCCTCCCTCAATCTGCTCGATGCCTTCAAGCCGCCCTCCTGGATTGAAGAAGGGGAAGCGCAATATCCGCTCGGCACCGATGATCAGGGCCGGGATATGCTTTCCGCCATCATGTATGGCGCGCGGGTTTCACTGCTGGTTGGGCTTTCGGCAACGCTTTTTGCGACCACGCTTGGGGTCATGCTTGGGCTTCTGGCTGGGTATCTCGGCGGCAAGCTGGAGGCGCTGCTGATGCGTATTTGCGATGTGCAGCTTACTTTCCCCTCCATCTTGGTGGCGCTTTTGATTGATGGCGTGGTGCGCGCTGCCCTGCCGCGCGAAGTGCATGACCAGATCGCGCTATTCGTCGTGATTTTCGCGATCGGTATCAGCGAATGGCCGAAATTCGCCCGCACCGTGCGTGGTTCCACCATGGTGGAACGCAATAAGGAATATGTGCAGGCGGCACGCGTGATTGGCGTAACCCCGCCGCGCATCATGCTTTCCCACGTATTGCCCAATGTGATGGGGCCGGTCTTGGTGATTGCGACACTCAATCTGGGGCTTGCGATATTGTCTGAGGCAACGCTCTCCTTTCTGGGGGTCGGTGTGCCGGCCACGCAACCTTCGCTCGGCACGCTGATCAGGATTGGCAATGACTTCCTGTTCAGCGGCGAATGGTGGATTACCATTTTCCCGGGCGTCACGCTGATTGCCATGGTGCTTTCCGTCAATCTTCTGGGCGATTGGCTACGCGACGCCCTCAATCCGAAGCTCCGCTAATGTCTGGCCAGAACCCCCTGCTTGAAGTGCGCCATTTGCGCGTGGAATTCCCGACGCGCCGCGGCACGCTTGTCGCGATTGATGATGTGTCCTTCACCATTTCCGCCGGCGAAGTGCTGGGCGTGGTGGGTGAATCAGGCGCCGGCAAATCCATGACTGGGGCCGCGATCATCGGCCTGCTGGAACCGCCGGGGCGTATCGCCGCTGGTGAAATTCTCCTGGATGGCAGGCGCATTGATAATCTGCGTTATGAGGATATGCGCCGCATTCGTGGCAAGGAAATCGGCGCGATTTTCCAGGACCCGCTGACCACACTCAATCCGCTGTACACCGTGGGCCGGCAATTGGCCGAGACCATGACGACCCATTTGCCGATCACGCCCGCCGAAGCGCGCAAGCGCGCGATTGGCTGGCTTGATCTGGTGGGCATTCCGGCGGCCGCGCAACGGATTGATTCCTACCCGCATGAATTCTCAGGCGGCATGCGCCAGCGCG
>CAMCEP010000013.1 GCA_945873675.1 Asaia bogorensis | reverse complement strand
CGATTTTCCACAATAATGTTCTGGCCGAGAAATTCCGTCATGCGCGGAATAAGCAAGCGCATCACCGTATCGGATTGCCCACCGGGCGCGTAGGGCACCACCACGCGAATAGGGCGCATGGGGAAATCCTGCGCGCGCGCCAGGCTGGGCGTGGCCAGAAGACCGGTTGCAAACAAAAGGGAACGGCGCTGCATGATCATCCTCCCTCAGCCGGTGGCACGCTGCCGGGCCGCGGCGTGATGGGTAAAAGCTTGTCAAGGCCGCTCATTTTCTCGAACAAAGCCGCCACCTGCAAGGCGCGCGCATCCTGCCGTGGAGGCGCCACAATATGCAGCCCAACCGGCCTGCCAAATTGATCAAAGCCGCAAGGCACCGCGACAGCGGGGCAACCCGCCAAGGTCGCAAAGGCATTGATCAGCGATCCGCCCATGTAATTATCCAGCTTCTTGCCGCCGATGCTCTCTGGTGCGCGCAGCATCACATCAAAGGCAGGCGTCGCCGCGCCCGGCGTGATCAGCACATCATAACGCTTGAACAGATCGCGCATGCTGATGAAGAAGCGCCGGCGTTCATGTTCCGCCCAAGCAAGCCGCGATGTGGTTTCCTTTAAGCCGCGTTCGGTTTGCCAGATGATGTCTGGCTTCAGCTTATCGCGATGCTCCAGCAACATTTTTTCGCGGTCCACCACGAAATGCTGGCTGCGCAGCACCAAAAACGCCTCATTCAAATCGCCAATCTCGGGATGCGCTTCTTCCACTACGGTCCCGAGCGCTTCAAAGCGCCGCGCCTCGCGCGCGCAAATTTCCTCCGTCTCCCGATCCATCGAAATCGCGCCACCAAAGCGTGCGGTGAAGGCGATGCGCTTTGGCGCCTCGGCCTCGGCTGCCGCAACCGCCGCCGCGTAAGGGCGCGCAGGCGCTTCCCAAGTCAGCGGATCGGCCAAATCCCAACCCGCCATGGCGTCCAGAAACAGTGCGAGATCAGGGATATTGCGTGCCATCGGCCCATTCACCGAAAGCGGCGAATAGAGATCATCCGCCGTGCCGCGCGTCACGCGCCCGGGCGAAGGGCGCAGCCCCACCACGGAACAATAGGTCGCGGGGCGGCGCAGAGACCCCCCATGGTCCGACCCATGCGCGAGCCACACTTGCCCGGTTGCCAGCGCCACCGCGCCACCCCCGGTGGAACCGCCGCAGGTGAGCGATGTATTCCACGGGTTGCGCGTCCGCCCAAAAACCTCATTGAAGGTGGAACCTCCCGCGCCGAATTCTGGCGTATTGGATTTGGCAATCACAATGCCGCCCTTACGTTCGATCCGTTCAACCACAGGGTGGCTCTCACTTGGCACATAATCGGCAAAGATCGGGCTGCCATAGGTGGTGCGCACGCCGGCTACTTCCGCCAAATCCTTGATGGCAACAGGTATGCCGCCAAGCCAGCCGGCCTCAGATTCCGCTTCGCGCCGCTTGCCCGCCATCAGCGCGCGGGCATGATCACGCGCGCGGTCCAGGCAAAGTGTCGGCAGGGCATTCACATCGCCATCCACCGCGGCAATGCGCGCCTCGGCCGCGTCAATCAGGTCAAGCGGCGTGATATCGCCCGCTTTCAGCCGGGCGGCGGCTTCCGTGGCACTCAGGCGGATCAATTCATCAGACATACGACTTTTCCCCAAAACCAGGACAGGCTAACAGCAATCCAGGTTTGGAGAAGACCCGCATGTATAACCCGCCCTTGTTCCGTGAAGACCGCCCGGAAATCCTGCACGCCATTTTGCGTGAGGCTCGGCTTGCCATTCTGGTCAGCGCGGGGGCGGATGGCGTGCCGGAAGCAACCCATGTGCCGTTGCAATTCGCCGCCGATGAAGGGCCGCACGGCACGCTTTACGGCCACCTTGCCAAGGCCAATCCGCATTGGCGCGCGCTTGCTAGCGCTGGCCGTGCGCGCGCGATTTTCATGGGGCCTGAGGCTTATGTCTCGCCGTCCTTTTATGCCTCCAAAAAGGAACACGGGAAGGTCGTGCCGACCTGGAATTATGTTGCCGTGCATGCCATTGGCGCAATTGAGGTGTTTGAGGATGCGGCGCGGCTGCATGCGCTGGTGGATCGGCTGACCAATCATCACGAAGCGCCGCGCGCTACCCCTTGGGCGGTGGATGATGCGCCGGAGACCTTCATCGCCTCTCAGCTCAAGGGGATTGTCGGGCTACGCATGGAAATTGAAACCCTAATCGGCAAGCGCAAGCTCAGCCAGAACCGGCCGGAACAGGATCAGCACGGGGTGATTGAAGGCCTCGGCAGCAGCGAGGATGCGCGGGACCGGGATGTGGCAGCCTTGATGCAGCGGGGCAGTTGACCCCTGCTACATCACCGCCTCAGGACCAAAACTTGGAATGAAAACGCGGCCATCGGATCGCAGGCCGGGGATTGGCTGAAGCCCGGCGGCGGCGCGTGTTACTTCCGCGATCAGCCGCGCCATTTCGCCTTCCAGTTCGAAAAGCCGCCCCGTATCGCCCGGGCGATAGGCCGCGGTGATGCGTATGCGTAATTCCTGGCCCGCGACACCGGTGGAACAGGCTACATGCTCCGTGCCATAGCCCTGCAAAACAACGCGCCCGGTCACGCAGCGCTGAGAAGGTGCGTCAGGAATCCAAACCATGCGCATGCGCGCCACATTGCCCGGCGCATTGGTGCGCACTGATGCCTTGCTGGCGTTAAAACCCTCCGCAACCGCCAATGAGCCAAAGCCATCGGGCAGCACCATGCCGTGATCATTGACCCCAACCGTGGCCCAAGCGCCAGTCCCGGGCAGGGTGTAGCGCACGTAAAGCGCCTGCATGCCGTTGCGCGCGATAACGCTTTCATCGGGGGGGCCAACGGCACGCACCCAAGGGCCGACACGCAGCGGCAAGCGCGCACCCACTTCCTGCGTGGTCGGCGAAACCGTACCCGGCGGCATTTCAATACCCCCAGGGCCGACAGGCCCAGGGACGGTTCTTGGGGGCAGCGCGGTCACCGTAACATCGGGCACGGGCGCCAGGGAAACCGGCTGCGCTTCTGGGGGTAGCGCCTGCTGCGCACAGCCCAGCGCCAAGGAAGCGCAGAGCAGGGCAAGCGCTGCATTACGCATTACACGCGCTCACTGATTTTGATAGCGATTTTGCAACCGGTTTTGATCGCGGCACTCAGCAGCCGATAGGCCGGCGCCTGTTCCGCCTCATGCTCCAGGCCCGTGTCGCGATGTTCCAATTCCTCGGCGCGGAAGCGGGCGATATCGGCGCGCAGTTCCGCCTCATCATCGCCAAGCGTGTCTTCCTGGGCGCGGTAATGCTCATCAATCGCTTCTTCCACGGCAACCGTGCAGGCCATGGCGCCACGATGGCCAAGCAGCGCGCTGGCAGCCCCAAGCGCGAATCCCGCGACATGCCAGAAGGGTAGAAGCGCAGTGGGGCGAACGCGGCGTTCGCCAATCAGGCGGGAAAATGTGTCCAGATGGACCTGTTCCTGCGCCTTCATATGTTCGATCATTGGGCCGTATTTGGTGCGGCCCAGCACGGCCAACTGGCCCTCATAAATGCGCTTGGCGCCGTATTCGCCGGCATGATCCACGCGGATGGTGCGTTCCACCACTTCTCGCGCCGTGGGGTCGCCGGGCTGGCGGTATTCGGCGGTTTTCTGCGTCATGCTCTGGCTCCTTGCCGGGCGAGGCCAAGGGAAAGCGCCCCAAGGCCCAGGCCATACATCATATTCATTGCCGCCATTGAAATGGGAAGGCCGGAAATAAGAAAGGCAGGCGCATCGCAAGGCTTATTCGGGATGGGGGCCAGGCTTTTCAGCATATCCTCGATGCTCATGGCCCCGCCTGCCGTCGCGGCCTTGCAGCCAGCCAGCGGCGATGGCCAGAAGCCTTGCTCCACCCCCAGATGAAACCCGCCCAAAACCCCGGAAGTGAGCGCGGCCAAGCCCGCCAGGCTCAGCAGCACCCCAGCGAAACGCGGCAGCGCCAGCGCCAGCACCGCAAAGCCCACCGCCGCCCAATAGGGCCAGCGCTGCCACAGACAAAGTTCGCACGGCGCCAACCCCAACCAGCTTTCGCTGGCTTGGGCCAAAAGCGGGGCGGCGGCAGCCAGGGCCAGAATGATCAAAGCGCGCTTCATGGGAAACAGATTGCGCGCCACGGCGCCGCTTGCAACTGGACCCATCGGGCCGGGCACCTTAAGTTGTTCTCAGGCAAGGGAGATCAGCCATGCGCAAGCTTTGGGGCCGCACCAGTTCCAGCAATGTCATGAAGGTGCTTTGGACGATGGAAGAGCTCGGCCTTTTCTATGAAAGGATCGATGCCGGCGGCGCCTTTGGCCGCACCAAGGAACCGGAATACCGCGCCATGAACCCCATGGGCCTGGTGCCGACCTTGCAGGAAGAAGATGGCTGGGCGCTGTGGGAAAGCAACACGATCTGCCGCTATTTGTGCAATACCGAAGCGCCCGATAGCCCGATCTACCCGCGCGATGCACGCCAAAGGGCTGCCGTGGAAACCTGGATGGATTGGACCCTTGGACACCTGACAGCGCCATTGGTAACGATCTTTTTCACCCATGTGCGCCTGCCGGAACCGGAACGCGATTGGAAGGCGGAAGCCAAGGCGCGGGATGAAGCGGGGCGGCTTTGGAGCATCATCGAAAAGAAGCTTGAAGGGCAGCGCTTTCTTTGTGGCGATAATCTGACGCTGGCTGACATCACGCTTGGCTGTTGGGTGCATCGCTGGCATGTGCTGCCGATTGAACGCCCAAGCCTGCCCAATCTGCGCCGCTATTATGATACGCTGCTAACGCGCCCGGGCTTCACCAGCCATGTTGCTCTTCCCCTAGCTTGAAGGAAAAACGCCATGACCACCACCACGACCAGCCACGCCGAATCTTCGGAATTCATCCGTGGGCTTCGCCCGTTTTTCGAATATCGTGATCTTGGCATCAATGGCGCCACTGGTGGCGCCTTTGGCGCGCATGTGATCCGCGCCATCCCCGGCGCCCATGCCACCGGGCAATGGCACACCCATAACCTGAAATTCCAGATGTTCTTCGTGTTGAAGGGCTGGGTGCGCTTTGAATATGAAGATGTCGGCGTGAAGGAATTCCGCGCCGGCGATAGCTGCTACCAACCGCCCTTGGTGAAGCATCGCGAAGTCGCGCATTCGGAAGATCTGGAATTGATTGAAATCACGGGTCCGGCGGAATTCGAAACCAAGGACGTTTGAACCACGCCCAAAGGGCGGGTGAGACAGGAAGAAGTATAATGTCGCGATCCGTGATCGTGCTCGGCGCCGGTATGGTCGGCGTTTCCATCGCGCTGCATTTACAACGCCGTGGCGCGCAGGTTGTGCTGCTGGATCGCGCCCCGCCGGGTGAAGGCGCGTCCTTTGGCAATGCAGGGCTGATCCAGCGGGAAGCGGTGTATCCGCATCCCTTCCCGCGCGATATCGCAACGCTGTGGCGGATGGCGCAAAACCGATCGGTGGATGCTTCCTATCACCCTTCTGCCTTGCTCAGCCTGGCGGGGCCCTTGTTCAAATATTGGTGGCATTCGGCGCCTTCACGCTATCGGCCCATTGCGGAAGCCTATGCGCGGCTGATCGTGACCTGCATTGATGAACATGTGGCACTCACACGCGGCACGGAGGCTGAAGCATTGCTTCGCCCCATTGGCTGGATGCGGCTTTACAATAATCAGACAGCCTTGAACGCCGCCATTGCCGAAGCCGAAATGCTGAAGCGCGAGCAAGGCGTGAATTACGCGCTGCTGGATGAAGCCGGCCTTGCGGCAGCCGAACCCCATTTGTTGGTGAAACGCCTCGGCGCCATTCATTGGACCGATCCGCTTTCCGTCAGTGACCCACAGGCCCTCACGCTGTTTTACGCGCGGCGCTTCACCGAAGCGGGCGGTGAAATCCTGCGCGGCGATGCACTCAGCCTTGAACGCCATGGCGCGGGCTGGCGCGTGCAAGCCAGTGATGGCCCGCGCGAAGCGGAACAGGTGGTGATTGCGCTTGGCTCAGCCTCCACAAGGCTGACCAGCCGCTTCGGCTATGCTCCACCGCTTTTCGGCAAGCGCGGCTATCACCGCCATTACCGCATGCAGGGCAATGCCGTGCTCAATCACGGTTTCATGGATGCCGATAGCGGCTTTGTGCTGGTGCCGATGCGCGCTGGCGTCAGGCTGACGACCGGGGCTGAGTTCGCGCCCGATGATGCGCCGAAAACCCCGGTGCAATTGGCGCGCGCGGAACCAATCGCGCGCAAGCTGCTGCCGCTCGCGGAAGCGGTGGAAGATGATCCCTGGCTTGGGGTGCGGCCCTGCACGCCGGACATGCTGCCGATCATCGGCCCCCTGCCCGGCCAGGCCGGCGCCTGGTGCGCCTTTGGCCATGCGCATCAGGGCTTTACGCTTGGCCCCACCACTGGGCGGCTGGTGGCGGAGATGATGATGGGCGAAGCGCCCTTCATTGATCCCGCCCCCTATCGCCCGGCGCGGTATTGACCAAAGTCGCTTCCACCAAGGGCCGCGAATCAGTTATTAGCGTTAACGTTAATATTATTGGTAATCGGATAATTCGATGATCGCGCTGCCCACGCCTCAGCAACTCCGCTATCTGGTGGCGCTAGCCGAATATGAGCATTTCGGCCGCGCCGCTTCGGCTTGCGGTGTCACGCAATCCACCCTTTCGGCCGGCATGATCGCGCTTGAACGCCAATTGGATGCCGCCATTCTGGAACGGAGCGGCGCCAAGAAGCCAGTCTTCACGCCGCTTGGGGCGGAACTCATCCAGCGTGCGCGTGTTGCCCTCGCCGCGCTTAATAGCTGTGTGGAGACCGCAAGCGCTGCGCGGGAACCCCTTTCCGGGCCGATCCGCCTTGGCGTGATCCCGACCATCAGCCCCTTTCTGCTGCCGCGCCTGATGCCGCGGCTGCGCGCCGATTTCCCGCGCCTTCGCCCCTGGCTGCGTGAGGATTTGACCGAAAGGCTGGTGGAGGCTTTGGAATCCGGGCGGCTTGATCTGCTGTTGCTCGCTCTCCCCTGCGACTGTGGGGCGGCCGAAACGCTAAGCATCGCCGAAGATCCGTTTCTGCTGGCCTGCCCGGCGGATCACGCCTTGGCCGGGCGCAGCAGCGTCCCCCCCCGCGCGCTTATGGATGAAAAACTATTGCTGCTTCAGGATGGGCATTGCCTGCGCGATCATGCGCTGGCCGCTTGCGGCCTTTCGGGGGCTTTGGCGGCAGAGGAATTTTCCGCAACCTCGCTCCATACCCTCGTGCAAATGGCCGCCAGCGGTCTTGGCGTGACGCTGCTGCCGCGCCTGGCGGTTGCCGGGGGTGTTCTGGCAGGCACTGGGCTGGTGACGCGGCCACTGGAGAATGGCATGAGCCGTCGCATCGGCTTGGCTTGGCGGGCGCGCAGCCCAAGGGCAGAGGAATTCCGTGCCTTAGCGCCGGCGATTGCGACAGTGATGCAGGATTTGTAAGGCGTTTCTGGAAAGGGAGGGGAAAATGGCTGGTTTTGATCTGGGGCGCGTGATCGGGGCGGTACTTTCCGGTGGAGCGGCCCCGCAAAGACGCGGCAGCCCAATGGGCTATGGCACCAGGCGCCCGCCCAGCGGCAATGCGCAGCTTGGGCGCGCGCTGGCCGGGCTCGCCAGCATCGCGATTGCAGTGCTGAAGCGCAGCCAAAGCTCTGCCCCGCCCCCCGCCGCGCCAGCGCCTCGGCCAACATCATCAGGGGGCAAGGGCAGCGGTTTCGATTGGGCGGGCCCGGCACGTCAGGGGGAAAGCAGCACGCCGCCCATCAAGAAAGCGCCAGGCCAAGGCGGGCTGAAGGACGCGCCGGCCAGTGCGGGCCCATGGGGCAAAGCGCCAGGCGCCACCAAGCCCGCCACCGATCCTTGGGCGCCCGTCACCACCGAAGCGGCAGAAGAACCCAGCGCCGAAAGCGCCGAAGCGCTTTTGATGCTGCGCGCCATGATTGCCGCAGCCAAGGCCGATGGCGCGATAGATGCCGAAGAACGTTCCCGCATCGCGGCGCAATTGGATGATGCAGGGCTCAGCCCCGCCGCGCGCGACACGGTGCTGGCGGATTTTGACAAGCCGCTGACCCCCGCGGCGCTTGCGAAACTGGCGAGCGACCCGATGCTGGCCGCGCAGCTCTACGCCGCCGCTGTGGTCGGCGCGGGCGAGATCGCGGCAACGGAACGCGCCTGGCTTGATGATTTCGCCAAGGCGCTCAAACTGGACCATGCCGCGGCGACGGCAATCGAAGCACGACTTATATAAGGCTGACATCATGGATGGCTTGACCCCAGAACAGGCAAGGCTGCGCGACCGGGCGCGGGAATTGGCGCGCGAAGCGGCGGCGCAGGCGGCCGAGACGGATCGGTCCGGCGCCTATCCCTGGCCAATGGTGCGGCGCATGGCGGAAGCGGGCTTCACCGGCCTGACCGTGCCGCGCGCCTGGGGCGGGCCTGGTGGCGATTACTTCGACGCGGCCTTGGTGATCGAGGAATTCTCCAAAGCCTGTGCAGTCTGCGGGCGCATCGCCGTGGAAGCCAATATGGGTGCCATTGGCGCCATTATGGCCTATGGGACGGACGCCCAAAGGCGCATCGCGGCTGATCTGGTGCTGGCCGGCGACAAGCCCGCCATTCTGATTACCGAACCCGAAGCCGGTTCGGCGGCCACCGAAATGAACACGCGCGCGGTGCGCCATGGCGATACTTGGGTGATCAATGGGCGGAAGACCTGGATTACGGGCGGTGGGGTTTCCCGGCTGCATCTGATTTTTGCGCGCGTCATTGAAGATGGCCGAGATCAAGGCATTGGCGGCTTTCTGGTGGCGCGCCAGGGCGATGGACCGCCGCCAGGGATTAGCTTCAAGCGCATCCCCTCCCTCGGGCTATGCGGCATGCCGGAAGCCGAGACGGAAATCGCCGGGCTGGAAGTGCCCGATTCCATGGTGCTGCGCCCGCCCGGCGGCTGGTCACGCGGTTTTGGCCGGCTGATTGATGCCTATAATGGCCAGCGCGTGGGGGCGGCGACGGTTGCCTTGGGGCTGGCCGCCGGGGCTTATGAGCATGCGCTGGACCGCGCGCAGACGCGGCGCCAATTCGGCCGGCCCATTGGCGAATTCCAGGGCCTTGCCTGGATGCTGGCGGATATGTCCATTGAGGTGGAAGCGGCCCGCGCCTTGGTGTGGCGCGCGGCGAAAAGCGCGGGGCCCAATGGGTTCCCGGATCGCCTCGCCGCCGCGCAGGCCAAGGTGCTGGCCGGCGAGATGGCGATCAGGGTGACGAACCAGGCTTTGCAGGTTTGGGGTGCGGCAGGGTATTCGCGCGACAACCCGATGGAACGGTATTTGCGCGATGCGCGGATGTTCGCCATTGCCGGCGGCACGGCGCAGGTGCTGCGAACGCAAGTGGCCGAACAGATCATGGGCCGGAAACTGCCGCAGACCCGCGATGGGTTTCTGCGCATCATGGAAGAGGAACGGCGCGCGGCGGAGTAGAGCATTTTCAAGCCAAGTGGGATCACTTGGCGGTTCGGAAAATGCGATCAAATAAACGCTCTAACGGCGGCGATGGGTTGACTTGGACCCTTGGCTTGCTTAGACACCGCGCCTTCGAAAGGTTTGACCAATGAAAATCCGTAACTCACTGAAGACCGCCAAGACCCGTGACAAGAACTGCGTTGTGGTACGCCGCCGCGGTCGCGTTTACGTGATCAACAAGAAGAACCCGCGGCTGAAGGCCCGCCAGGGCTGATGTCGCGCGGGCTTCGGCCTGCGAGATAGCGTTGGGCGTTTGGGAGGGGGCTTTTGCCCCCTTTTCGTGTTGGGGCGCCGAGATGAGCTAGAAAGGCGGTTGCCCTTCATTCGCGGCAAATGAACGGCAGAAAACTTCCTGAAGCGCCCGAATTCAAAGCTGCCATGGTCATGGCATTGGCCAAGCTGATTTCCGCGGCACTGCGCGGACAAACACGCCGCCCTTCCTTGCAATTGGAAGCCAGGAAGCCCTCATGATCAGCCAGGAAAGCCTCACTCAGCCCAGCCGTGCTGAAACGCGCCAGCGCCTGGGTCCAGGCGCTGCGATAGCGCGCGCATTTTTCCATGGGCCAATCTCGTGGCGCCATGGGCTGCGCCATCGCCCATGGCGTCAGCCCCAGCAGCAGTATCGGCGCCCCCACCATCAGGCATCGCTTCCTGGATAGTTTCAATTCTTGAAGGCCCTTCCAAAGAAAACCCACCTTGCCCAAAGCCCCCAGGATGCGCCAAACCCGGTTGCGGCGGGGTCCGGGGTAACACTGTTACCCCGGCGGGGGTCTGGGGGCAGCGCCCCCATCACTTCAATGCAGCTTCACTTGCGGCTGCCCCCGATCCGCCACCATCCCCACCAGCGTTCGCCACAGCACCGGCGCATGCCCATGCAGCGCGGTCTGATGCATTTTGTACAAAGACCGATACATCATCCGCGCGAAATAGCCTTCGATGAACATGCTGCGCCCGACCAGGAAGCCCATCAGGCTGCCGACGGTTGAGTATTTGCCGAGTGACACCAGTGACCCGAAATCGCGATAGGCAAAGGGCTCCACTTCAAGCCCACGCAGCTTGCGGTCAATCTGCCGGTAAAGATGCGTCGCTTGCTGATGCGCCGCTTGCGCGCGCGGTGGCAGGTTGCCCTTGCCATCGGGCCGCGGGCAGGCGGCGCAATCGCCGAGCGCGAAGATATCGGGGTCGCGGGTAGTTTGCAGCGTGGGCAGCACGACCAACTGATCATTGGGTGTGGTCTCCAGCCCGCCGATATTGCGGAGCACGGCTGGGCCCTTCACGCCGGCGGCCCAGACAACAAGCTCTCCCGGTATCACCGCGCCATCAGCCAGCACCACGCCATCGGCGCGCACTTCGGCCACACGGCGGCCAGCCAGAACTTCAACGCCCAGATCTTCCAGCAGTTTCATGGTGGCGGCCGAGATGCGTTCGGGCAGTGCGGGCAGGATGCGGGGTGCCGCTTCAATCAGGCGGATGCGGACGTCGCGCGCCGGGTCAATGTTGTCCAAGCCATAGGCGACAACGGCGCGCAAAGTGCGGTGCAGTTCGGCGGCCAATTCCGTGCCGGTGGCCCCCGCTCCGATGATGGCGACATGAAGCTGGCCGGGGCGCACCGGTTCTGGTTGGCTATTGGCGCGCAGGCACGCATTTACCAGGCGGCGATGAAAGCGGCTGGCTTGCGCCACGTTTTCAAGCGGCACGGCATGTTCCGCCGCACCTGGGGTGCCGAAATCATTGGTGACGCTACCAATGCAGATCACCAGCGTGTCATAGGGCACGCGGCTTGGTGGCGTGACCTGGCGGCCTTCATCGTCATTCGTGGCGCCGACCAGGACTTCGCGCGCTTCCCGGTCAATGTCGGTCATGGGCCCGAAGCGATAGGTGAAGTGGTGGTTATGGGCTTGGCGCAGGTAATGAAGCTCGTGCCGGTCCCGATCGAGGCTCCCGGCCGCCACAGCATGCAGCAATGGTTTCCACAGATGGGTGCGGGCGCGTTCCACGAGCGTGACCTCGGCAGCGCCGCTGCGCGCATAGCGGTGGCCAAGCCGGGTGACGAGTTCCAACCCTGCCGCCCCACCGCCGACGACGACAATGCGATGTGGCGTTTTACTGGTTTGGCTAGGGTCCATGCTATTCGCTCCGATGTTTGGCGCCCGTATTGGCGGGGTCCGAGGGCGGAGCCCCCGAGCAACCATATGACGCCTGGCGGCTGCAAATATTGGATTTTAGGGGATGGGATGGTGCCCAGAGCCGGAATCGAACCAGCGACACTGCGATTTTCAGTCGCATGCTCTACCAACTGAGCTATCTGGGCCCTGACGGAGCCAAGGCTCAGTCAGAGCCTTCTTCCTAGCGAAGCGCCCCTGCCCTGTCCAGCCTGCTTTTTCCCCATCGGAGGTCGCCAGGGCCTGGGCTTCCGCTCGGGGCTTCGCGTGAATGTCGAAGAAAGGCCCGAACCTTATGGGTCAGGGGGCATTTCTCAGCCGAAGCTCTCCATTTTCTTGCGCCATTCTGCGGCCGCCAGGCTTTCCTCAATGGCCAGTATTTCGGTGGCGAGCGCGCCGCGCGGGTCGCGTTCCAGGCCTTCATCCACGCAGCGTTTTGCCAAGGCCATGGCGGCGGGGGGCGCCTTCAGGATGGTGGCGGTGATTTCTTCCATACATGGGGCCAAAGCCTCCGGCGTCACCACGCGCGAAACGAGGCCCGCTTCGCGCGCTTCCTCAGCGCCGAGCGCCCGGCCCGTGAACATCAAATCCTTAGCAAGCCTTTTGCCGATGATGCGCGGCAGGCGTTGCGTTGCCCCCACGGTGCCCCAAAGCGCTTCCGGGGTGCGAAAGGAAGCAGAAGGTGTGGCGATGATGAAATCGCACGCCGCGGCGATTTCGACACCAGATCCAACGGCCGGGCCTTCCACCACGGCAATTGCCGGCATCGGCAGACGTTCCACCGCTTCATAGGCAGCAAAGGCTTTCAGGCGGCGCGCACGCACCGCGTCATCACCCATGCCTTGGCGTTCCTTGAGGTCTGCGCCGGCGCAAAATACACTGCCAAGCGCCCGCACCAGCACGCAGCGCGCGCCATCTTCCCGCGCGCGGCGCGTAGCCACCACCAGCGCTTCGCACATGGCGCTATTGAGCGCATTGCGCGCAGCAGGCCGGTTCAGCGTGATGCAGGCCAGGCCTTCGTTGAACTCATACAAAACAGCCTCGGTCATATCGCGCCTTCCGCACGCAGCGTTTCGATTTGTGCTGATGAGTAGAGCAACAAATCGCGCAGCACCGCTTCCGTATCCTCTCCCAGTAGGGGAGGACGCTGGATTTCGGGGTCCGCCAAACCATCGAAGCGATAGGGCAAACGCAAGGCGGGGAAGGCGCCCAGCAAGGGATGCGTGAATTCACCGACTGAACCGCGCGCCTGGACGTGTGGGTCGGCGAAGGTTTCATCAATTGTCAGCACTGGGCCATTCGGCACATCCGCCGCATCCAGAAGCGCGACCGCTTCAGCGCGCGTCAGTTTTGCCATCGCCGCCGTAATGCCGGCCATGACACGTTCGCGCTGCACCACACGTTCGGCATTGGCTTTCAGGGCGGGATCAGCGCCCAATTCAACGAGGCCCAGCGCGCGACAAAGCGGCGCCCAATGCTGATCCGAACAGGTGATATGCAAAAACCGCCCGTCGGAACATTTGAAGGAAGCGGTTGGCACACGGCCCGGATGTTCCGTGCCCAAACGCGGTGGCACTTCATTCAGCGCAAAAAACCGCGCGGCGGCCGAGGTCAACAAAGCGACCTGCCCATCCAGCATCGAAAAATCAATATAGGCACCCTGCCCCGTTGCATCGCGCCCGCGCAAAGCCGCCAACAAACCAATCGTGATCCAAAGGCCGGAAGTAAGGTCAGCGATCGGCAGCCCAGGCTTGACCGGCCCGCCGCCGCGTTCCCCCGTGAGCGCCAGCAACCCCGACATGGCCTGAAACACCGTGTCATAGCCCTTGCGCTTGGCGTAAGGCCCCGTCTGGCCAAAGCCAGTGCAGGACAGCATCACCAGGCGCGGATTGATGGCGCGGAGTGCTTCCCAATCAAGGCCATAGCGCTTCAAGGTACCGGTCGGGAAATTCTCGACCACTGCATCGCAATGGCGGATGAGGTCGCGGACCAGTGCCTGACCATCCTTGTGGCGCAAATTGACCGTGACGCTACGCTTGCCGCGATTGCAGGCGAAGAAATAGGCGCTGTCACGCGCACCATTCCGTTCGGCCACCGGTTCGTAGCTCCGGCTTTCATCGCCGCTGCCTGGCTGTTCCACCTTGATCACTTCCGCACCCAATTCGGCAAGGATCATGGCCGAAAAGGGGCAGGCCAAAACGCGTGCCAAATCCAGCACGCGCAGGCCCTGAAGTGGGGGAATGGTCATGGATCAGCGCATATAGCGCCAGCGGAAGCGATCACCATTCGATTCCACCCGCCCGACCGAGGGGTTGGGGAAATGGATCGGCAGCAGCTTGGTATCCGTATCGGCAACATTGGCTAGGAAGCGCGTGCGGCTATCTGCGGCCTCATTCGGGTCCCAGCAGAACATGGTGGACCAGGAAGGCCGGTGGATTTGCAGCGCGTGATGCATCAGATCGCCCGTGATCACCGCATGCTGGCCACGACTTTTGATATGCACGCAGCAATGGCAAGGCGTGTGGCCAGGTGTTGGTTCGATGGTGATGCAATCATCCAGGCTGAAATCATCATCCACCAGCAGCGCCTGCCCCGCCGCCACCACGGGTTCGCAATTCATGGTGAAGACTGAACCGCCACCGCCCGGGCGGGTTTCGCCGGCCTTGGTTGAAGCTTCCCACGCCGCATATTCGCGCTTGTGAAACACGTATTTGGCGCGCGGGAAGGTCGGCACCCAGCGGCCATCGCGCAGCACGGTATTCCAGCCGGAATGGTCAATGTGCAGATGGGTGCACATGACATAATCAATATCATTGAAGGATAGACCCTCAGCCTTCAGCCCATCCAGCCAGGGCTGCTTCGGGAAATCCATCGGCGCGGGATAGCCCTTGTCTTCGCCGGTGCAGGTATCCACCAGAATCGTATGGCGCGGCGTGCGCACCACATAGGTTTGATAGGTAATCACCATCTTGCCGGAAGCGACATCATAGGTTTCCGGCTCAAGCTCCTTCAGCGTTGCTTCGATCTGGTCCGCCGGCGCATTGGGGAACATCTGCCCCGGCGCACGCCAGGGGCCATCACGTTCGATGATGCTGGTGATGGTAACATCGCCAATGGTGAGCTTGCGCATGGGTTTCCTGCCTGGTTGGGTTGTTCGTGAAAGTTAGAACGAGAAGCGGGGGTTTGGGAAATCCCGCCCCCTTCTCAACGCCGCAGCCGGGCGAGGCTGTCAGCACGCGCGGCTTCCGTGATGGAGACAACATCCTCAGCCAGCAGCAGCCGTTCCGCCGTCAGCCGCTCAGCCGAAGCGCGGATGGCCGCGACATAAGCCTCAGCCGTTGGATAGCGTTCCTCCAGCGATGGCCGCGGGTCACGCGCGGCTTCGCGTTCTGCCTTGGTGGCGGCAAAGGACAGTACCGCGCCGGTATTGTAGCACAGCGCGCCGGGTGCGAAGCCTTCGCTGCGCGGATTCCAGCCGGTATAGGTGGCTTTGGGAACCTCAATCACCGGGCCGCGTAGCCCGCCCACCGCATTGCCATCCGCATCCACGCGCGGCACCAGCACGGCATATTCGCCGCGCACAACCGGCGGCATGACGCTGTTATCCACCAATTGCGCCGGGCCGATGCTGCCGCGATAGGGCAAGCCCGGCAAAGCAGGATAGGCGCCCGCCAATTCAACCAAGGTGCCTTGGCCGCGCATCGGGAAGCGGCTTGCCGGCGGTTCCCGCCCATCGCGCATCCAGCTTTCCATCGCGACCAAAAGCGCGCGCATCAAGGCACCGCCCTGCAAGGGATTGACCGGCAAGGCGCAGCGATCAAGCCGGCTGATGGCCGCGCTCGCTGGGGCGAAATGCGGCAAGCCGGAAAGCGCATAGGCGCGGACTTCCGGCGGCAGATCAATGTGGCGGCCTTGCGTATCAGTCACGAGCAATGAAGCGCGCGCGCCCCAGAATTCATATTCGCTATCAGTCTGCATGATGCGCGGGCAGGTATTGCTGGTGCGGCAGCGCAGCAGTAACCCATCGCGCTTGCCGGTCAAATGATCTTCCGTGACCGCATAGGTGAAGGGAAATTGGTCGGCCGGGTAATACCGATCCCCATGTGGCGTTGGGTTGCGCCCGGGCTGAGCAAAGCGCGCATTGGTGAAGGTGCGCCGCGTACCCGGAATATGGGGTAGCATCGCATCATAGACTTGGCGACCTTGCGTATCCTCATTGAAGCCAAGATAGAGGTAATCCCGCACAAAGCGCCCGGATTGCGAAATGCCATGCAGCATGGCGCGATCAACACTCACGCGCCCCGCTACTGCCAGGGGATTCGCGGCGCCCTTTTCCCAACGCAGAAAAGCGACCACATCGCGGAAGGCAGCGAAGGCCATGCCCTGCAGCGTCGGTTCCTTGGCGGTATAGATGAATTCATAAAGCGCACCGGCATCGAAGCCAGCCGGGCGCGTGATTTCAACGCGCTTGTCATCCAGAAAACGAAAGCCCAAACCCGCAGGACTTTGGCGTTCATCGCCCGCCTGCGCCCGCACCGTCAGCCGCGCGCCATCATGGCTTGCCGCCGGATAGGTCAACGGCACGGTCACGGGGCTTGTCATGTGATCGAACAAAAATTCTTCACGCGACAGGCCAGTGATATTGGGCAGCACCGGCGCTTCCAGCCTGATGCCGGCACCGCGCGCTTCACCGGCCGGAATATCCGCCTGCCAGCCAATCCACACCAAAGTATAGCCCTGCCGCAGCAGGAACCCATTGCCAGGATCGCGCCCAAGCATCAGCGCATTGGCCTGATGATCGTGATAAAGCTGCCCCGTCAATTCCCGCCCGCGATTGGGCACTTCCACGAAAAGCGTACCATTGCCGCGAAAAGCTTCCGCCGGGCGCAGGATGACAACCTCCGCCACCGCTTCTACGCGCCCCGCCGCATTGCGCGGCGCCGAGGCGATATCAGCGATGATGGCATTGCGCGGATCGGCCGGATCAAGCGCAATCCTGGCGCGACCCGCGAGCCTTTCATAGCGACCCGCCGCGCCGAATTCGCGGCCAGCAAAGGCAGTGGCGGCCGGCGTGGTGATGGTGAATTCGGTGACCTCGGCCGTAGCGGCGGTGATCAGGCCGCCCATGAGCAAAAGGGCAAGGGCCAGGGGTTTCAGGCGCATGGGGTTTCCTCCGTTACGGAAGCCTAACCCTGGAATCACCCCCTGGCCAATATCGCCCGCCCCGCCCATCATGCCCCAAAATCGAAGGGGATTGTCATGGCCGTTGTTGAAACCGAAACCCACGGGCAGATTCTGGTGGTGCGCATGAACCGCCCGGAACGCCTGAATGCGCTGAACCACGAAATGCGCCTGGAATTGGCGCGCATCTGGACCGCCTTTCGCACCGATCCGAAGCTTGAAGTCGCGATCCTGACCGGCACCGGGCGCGGCTTTTGTGCTGGCGAGGATATGAAGGAATCACTCGCCGATAAAAGCCCCGGCGGGCGGCGCATTGACATGGAAGACCCCTTCAATGCCGGCACTTTGGAAAAGCCCGTCATCGCCGCAGTGAATGGTTTTGCCATGGGTGGCGGCTTCATGCTGGTGGAACGCACCGATTTGCGCGTGGCCGCCAATACCGCGATTTTCGAAGTGTCTGAGGCAAAGCGGTGGCTGCTGGGGGGCTATAATCACGGCCATCTCGCGAACCTTGCCTATCCCGTCGCCATGGAAATGGCGCTTGGCTTTCGCTTCACCGCTGAACGCTTCTATCAGCTTGGCTTCGTCAATCGCCTGGTCGAGCCTGAAGCGCTGATGGAAACAGCGCTGGAAATGGCGCGGCACATGCTGACGCTGCCGCCCGCTGCGCGGGTCAATACCATTCATATGATGCGCCGGATGCGCCCCACACCAACGTCAGCACAACAGGCCTTGGCCGCGAAGTTGCATGAACATGGCGACAAGAGTGATCTTCTGGAAAGCCGCGCCGCCTTCGCCGAAAAACGCGCACCGAATTTCAAAGGCTGGCTTGATCCGGCGGATCGTTACCGTATGCCGGAAATCGAGCAGGACTAGTTTGGTCGTATTTTCCGAGTCGCCAAGTGATGCTCACTTGGCTTGAAAATACTCTTAGAGCGTGTTGCGTTCTCATGGGTTCACGCAACCCGCTCTATATTATTGTTTTTCGAGCATCTTCACGCGTCCAGATGATTCCATCTGAACGCGATCTGCTCTAACCCAAAAACTCCCGCACTTCCCGCGCCGCATCGGCAAGCCCCATGCGGCGCAGCAGCACGCCGGATGGTAGCCCGGCCAAAAGCCGCGATGGGCAGGACCGATCGAGCATCACGAAAACGCCCTTGTCATCGGCGCGGCGGATCAGCCGGCCAAAAGCCTGGCGCAGCCGATGGCGCGTGATGCGGTCATCATATTCCTTCGGCCTGCCTTCCGATAAATGCAGGCGCCGTTCGCGGTGGAGGATGCTCGGCCTCGGCCAGGGCACACGGTCAAACACCAGTAGGCGCAAGGATCGCCCCGGCACATCCACGCCATCGCGCATGGCATCTGTGCCGAGCAGACAGGAATTTTCCTCGGCACGGAATACATCCACCAAGGTGGCGTTATCCATCGCGTCAATATGCTGCGCGTAAAGCGGTAGGCCGGCTTCTTCCAAAGCAGGAGCGATGCGCGCATGCACATCGCGCAAGCGGCGAATGGCGGTGAAAAGCCCAAGCGCGCCACCGCCAGATGCCAGAAACAATTCCCGCATGGCGCCGGCAATTTGCGCGGTGTTTTCCCGCGCAACATCCGTCACCACAATGCAGCGCGTGCGCGCGGCGTAGTCAAAAGGTGAAGCCACCGCCGCGCGAATGGCGGGCAGCGGCAGATGCGCGGCACCGGTGCGCGCCTCTGCCTCTCGCCAGGCGGCTTCGGGGTCATCTTCGTCAGCCTCCGCCGCATCACGCAAGGTGGCCGAGGTAATCAGCACACCATGCGCGGGGGCCGCGACCTGCATGGCGAAGGGAATGGTGGGATCAAGCCAATGGCGATGCATACCCGCATCCGAATCCTGCCCGCCGCGCCTTTCGATGGAAAGCCAATCCACCATATCTGGCCGCGCGTCGGGCGTGGGTTCTTCGCCACCAATCCGCGTGAGCATCGCGCGCCACGCCCCCAGCGGCATCAGCAAGCGGCGTTCAAGTGATCCGCAAATCGCCTCAATACGTAGCCGATCATTGCTTTCGATCTCGGAGGCTTCATCTTCCATGCGTGCGAGCAGCTTTTCGCGCAAATGCCGCACAGGCGCTTCCAGGCGTTGCAGCGCGCGTTCAAGGCCACCTGCGATTTCAGCCATATCCGGGTTCAACGGGAAAAGATCACATTCCGCATCGTAAAGCCCGGCTTCTTCAGCGGCGGCATTACGCGCGCGCACTTGCCGGCGCACCGCGCGCAAAAAGGCTTCGGCGGGATTGGCGGGCGCGCCCACCAAATCAACCGCGCCTTCTTCGTTCAACCGGCCAGACCAACCGCCAGCGGGCAAGGCACGCGCCGCTTGCAGGGCGGCTTCCAAGGGCGCCTGCAATTCCGGCTTTTCGCCGACCAATTCTTCCAGGCGTCGCTTCAGCCCACGCGCGCGGGACCGCCCGCCTTCTGCGCCCAATATCCAACGGCGGAGCTCCGCCATCTCAGCGCCGGTCAGATCGGCGGAAAAGGCGCTATCGGCAGCGTCGAACAGATGGTGGCCTTCATCAAACACCAGGCGCAACGCGCGGCCATCTTCTCCGCCACCCAGTGCGGCCTGGATCATGACCAGCGCGTGATTGGCTATGACGATAGAAGCGCTTTCTGCGCGGCGGATAGAATGTTCCACAAAGCATTTGCGATAATGCGGGCAGGCGGCGTGGATGCATTCGCCGCGCCGATCCGCAAGCGGCATAATGGTGCTGGAGCCGAATAATTCCATGATCCAGCCTGGGAAATCGCCGCCCAGAATATCGCCATCGCGCGTGGCAGCCGCCCAGCGCGCCACCAAGCCAAGCGCGACACCCTGCCCCGGCATGGCAGAAAAGCCCAGCGCATCTTCCAGGTTCAAGAGGCAAAGGTAATTTTCCCGCCCCTTGCGCAGCACCACACGGCGGCGGCGTTCTTCGGGGTTGGGAAAAAGCCTTGCGGTTTCTTGATCAATCTGGCGTTGCAGATTGCGGGTAAAGGTGGAAATCCACACCGGCGCGCCATTGCGTTCCGCCCAAAGGCTTGCCGGGGCCACATAGCCAAGTGTCTTGCCCGTGCCCGTGCCGGCCTCCGCCAACACCAGCGCCGGTGCGCCCTGATCTTCCCGCGGCGCAAAAGCCGCTGCGGCGGCGGAGGCGTAATCCGCCTGTTGCGGGCGTTGTTCCGCACCCTCACCCAATATCTGCGCAAGCCGCGCCCGCGCCTCATTCGGTTCAATCCCGAAGGAGGATGGCGGATTGGCCGGTGCGGCTTCTTCCCATTCCGGCAGGCGGCGCCAGACGCGCAAACCCTCCATGCCCGAACGGGCGGCTGGGGCTCCGAGTGCGGCCAGCACGGAACGCGCCCAGGGCCAGCCTGCTTCACCCATGCGCGCGGCAAGGCTTGCGGCATCGCGATTGATCGGCGCGGCGCGCTCATCCGCAAGCCGACGCAGCAATTCGGTCGCGATATCAGGCAATAATGCGACAGCCGCTTCATCATCACGCGGCGCAGGCAAGCCAAGCGCCAGGGCAAGGCCGCGCGGGGTCGGTGCGCAGGATGCGGCGGGCAGCGCGAAGGCGAAAAGTTCCAGCAGGTCATGTGCTGGGGCAATGCCCGGCACGCCAAGCCGCCGCGCTGTCGCTGGCGCATGCACCAGTAAGGGCGCGGCGTCAGTCAACCTTGCCGCCGCTCTGCGCGCCGGCAAGGTTTCGATACTGCCATCGGTATCCAGCACCACCGCGCGCCCCTGCCCCGCCACCAAAGCGGGCACATCGGGCAATAGCAAACGCGGTGCGATCGGCCCTTCAGCCATGCTGTTCAGGCCAAAAGGGCGCGCGGCCCAGGCGTCACGCCGCGCGCAACCTTTCGGCGATTTGCACCGCATTCAGCGCGGCACCCTTCAACAACTGATCACCACACAGGAAGAAATCGAGCCCCCGATCACCGAAGACTGGATTGGCGCGGATGCGCCCGGCTTCCACATCATCCTGGCCTGTCGCGGTCAGCGGCATGGGGTAAAGCCCCGCTTCAGGGTCATCCACCACCTTCACGCCCGCCGCCTTGCGCAGCACTTCGCGCGCCGCTTGCGGCGTCACGGGGCGTTCGGTTTCAATCGTCACCGCTTCAGCATGCACACGGAAGGTCGGGATACGCACCGCGGTGCAGGAAATCGGCAGATCGGGCATGCCCATGATCTTCCGGCTTTCCCAAACCACCTTCATTTCTTCGCGCGTATAGCCATTGGGCTGGAAGCTATCGATTTGCGGTATCACGTTGAAGGGCAACGGGTGGCGGAACACCTCATGCCCCGCCTTCACCCCATCCACCAGCACGCGGCGGGTTTCGCGTTCCAGCTCCGCCATGCCTTCCGCCCCGGCGCCAGAGGCCGCCTGATAGGTGGAAACAATCACGCGCTTCAGGCCGAATGCCTGGCGCAAAGGCTCCAGCGCCACCACCAGGATGGCCGTGGTGCAATTGGGGTTGGCAATCAGCTTGGCTTGGCCGATGGCGCCGGCATTCACTTCCGGCACCACCAGCGGCACATCATCCTGCAAGCGAAAGGCCGAGGAATTATCCACCACATGCACGCCCGCCGCCACCATCGCCGGCGCATGGGCCTTGGCGAAATCGCCCGAGACCGCGAGCAGCGCCAGATCAAGGTCACGCATGGCGGCATCGCTGAAGGGCTCAATCTCGGCCTCACCCAGCGGGGTTTTGATCTTGGTGCCGGCGCTACGGGCAGAGGCAAACAGCCTGAGCGAGGTCATCGGGAAGGCCCGACGCCCCAAAACATCCACCAATTCGCGGCCCACCGCACCGGAGGCCCCAATTACGCCGACACGCATTGCAATTTTCCTGTGGTAAAGCTTGGAAGCGGGCGGTTTAACGCAGAAAGCACAAAGATGGAACAGGCTGAAAGGGGCGGGCCTCGCCACCCGCGCGCGGCCTGCCTATAAGCAGCCGTTCCAACGCTTAAGGATAGTCACCGCCAATGTCTGCCGCCGCTGATCTTTCCGCCGTGAAGGCTTGGCCCTTTGAGGAGGCGCGCAAGGTCGCGACCCGCCTGGCCGCTTCCGGCAAGAAATCGGCGCTGTTTGAAACCGGCTATGGCCCTTCCGGCCTGCCGCATATCGGCACCTTCGGCGAAGTGGCGCGCACAAGCTGGATCCGCCATGCCTTCACGCAGCTTACGGGCCAGCCTTCGCGCCTGATCGCCTTCAGCGATGACATGGATGGGCTG
>CAMCEP010000012.1 GCA_945873675.1 Asaia bogorensis | reverse complement strand
AGAAACGGGCCGTGAGCGATAGCGTCAGCCTGTGTTGATCTGGACGAAGGCGGAACTCGTCGCTGTGATTGCCAAATCGGCTCTGGACGCGAATTCCGGCACTGGTGCTCCCCATCAATTTATAGGTCACGCCGAACCCGAGTACGCCCGAGAAATCGTCGAGCCCGACAAGCGCCGTTGCTTCCATGGTGACGCTGGAAAACTCAGGGTGGGTGGCCGTCAAACGCTTGAAAGCGTAGTTGCGGCGAAGTGTTCGTCCCTGCAGCACTCGGTTGATGGCTCCGATATCACGAAAATCCATGGGCGAAATGGGTGGACTCGATCTGTCGATCGCCGACGCGACTTCCCGCCACTCGCTTGCGGAATATCCGGTGGAGTCGTGCGTGTATTCGAGGTCGACGCTGATGTCGGAGGCAAACGTATGACTGATACCGATCGTGAAGACTGGATAGAGGCGTTGGTCAATCTCAGTGAAAGGTTGCGGGCGGGTTCCGGGGCGCGTGTTTGGAACGACCCGGCCACGATCGTCGTCGATCCGCAAATCAATATAGGCGACGGTTGCGTCGTCGAGACCACCGGATATCGACATTCCGGAACCGAACCGCTCGCGCGGGTCGCCATGCTGGGCACGATGGCGGGCAAAGAGCGCGTAATCCAAGCTGCCGGCGAAGGCGAGCCCGGACCAGGCGGCGATCGTCTGAGACGGCTCGCCGCGACCGACTTCGGAGAATTGCGGCAGATGATGAACCTGCATCGTACCGGCATCGGCATGCCATTCGAAGCCGACCATGTCGAAGCCCTGCTGCTCGCTTCGGGCGCGGACTGCATCGAGCGAGGAGTCTTGTTCGAGTGGCCTTGCGAGGAAGTCGACGGGGTTCAATCCCACTGCGCGCCCGAAGACGAGGTTGCGTCGTCCGATATTGAAGACAAAACGCTCGTCCGGCCTCCAGCGAAGGTAGGCCTCATCGGTCTCATATCGCAGCGGTGGCGACTGCTCGATCTCCGCGCCGATCGGATCACGTCCGGCAAGGCGACCTAGGGCGGTACGTCCCTGGTAGAAGATCTGCAGAGGGTCGGCGTCGACGCGCGCGCCGAGCAGCCAAGAGCCCCTCACGCCGACGTCCTGGTACCCCAAGCTACGCGGCGCAGGAACAAGAGGTGTCGGTGACTGCGAAGCGACCCCACCCCGCAGATCGAATTGCTGAAGCAGAGTCAAGGGCTCAAAATCGGCAGCTCGCGTGGAAACCGGCTGTAGTAGCGTGAAGGCGGTGACGGCAAAGCAAAGGCGCCTCGTAGCGAAGAGATTGAGCGGCATGGGAATCTACCGAGGCCTTCTTCGTTGCGCTCGGGTTGTGATCGCCGAGCGCGGTGGCCGTAAGGGGAGCAGCGGCTCGGCGGAGCGATCGGTCAAAGCGTCTCGAGATGACTGGGTCGGAACAGCGTATCGGACAGCGACCGCATGGCATGCCCGGAGAAGTCCATGAGGGTGACTTCGTCGGCTGCCATGTGATCGACGGCACGCATCCGAGTGGTGCGCGTGAAGCCGAGAACATCACGGAAGTTCTCGAAATGAGCGGTCTTCATGACGCGCGACGCGCCAGCCGCGAAATAGGCGGCGCTGACCGGGCGACCCTCAGCGTCGGTGACCACGAGATCTATTCGCGCATAGGCCACCCCCGGTCCGCGGGGAACAAGCACCAGAACCCGCCTCCCCGAACGTACCGGGCCGACCTCGGCAACGTCGTAATCGTCGGAGAATACGATTCGGGCGATATCGGTATACGAAGCCGCGCCCGCTACCCTCTGCTGTGGAGCAACCCTCAAGACGCGACGGGCATTGGGCATCTTCACCCACATGTTGCGTTCGACAAGGAGAACGGCTTGGCCTCGCAGATGCGCCGGATCGCGGTAGAGGACCAAGCTACGCGCCCGGTCGCGGACCATGACCTCCATCGTGAGGTTGGCGCCGCGTGGTGGAACGATCAATGCTTCGAAAGCGAAGCTCCCATCGGGGGACCGAAATCGGTCGGCGCGCCGCAGGAGTTCGGCGCCGTCGGCGGCGCGCGCGCGACCGAATGGCGAAGATGCCATCGCGAAGCCCGCAGCACAGACGAGCGGCAAACCGAGCGCCTGACGGCGAGTGGTCGAAGGGGTCTTCATGATTTCTGCAAAGCCTCCGTGATCCGGATGCGTGAGGCCGCTACGGCGGGATAGATGGCGGAGAGAAAGGCGGCTCCGATCGCGATGCCCATGGCCTGCAGCGCGATCGCCGAATCGAGGACGAGGTACGCGTTGTAGCCGCGCGTCATGGAGGGCGGCGGCGCCATCGGAATACCGCCCGCCGAGGCGACGCCTAGGGCAATCAGCCAGGCCAGAGCGAGGCCCACGGCGCCGCCTAGAAAGCCGATTACCAGCCCCTCCTGCATGAGCATCGCGACCATCAGCCGTCGCGGTGCGCCCATGGCGCGCAAGGCGGCGATCTCGCCAGTGCGCTCCATGACGGCCATCGTCATGGTATTGGCGACGGAGACCAGCACCACGCAGCCGATCATGATCGCGAAAGTGCGGAAGAAGCCTGTGTAGAGGGCGACGACTGCGCCATAGAAATCCGCCAGTTCGTCCCAGCTGCGCGTCTCGAAGCGCATGCCGGGTAAATCCGACAAGGATGCTTCGATGCCCGGGCGTGTCGTCGCCAGAGCGGCCGTCCGTTCGAGCATGACGATCACGCGATCGACGGATCGTGTCGCTAGTGCTTGCTGCGCGAGCGACAAAGGCACTTTCACGAGGACGCTGTCGAGGTCTCGCGAGCCGCTGCGCGTGACGCCGACGACCTCGAACTCGAAGGCCGAGATCATGCCTTCGTGGGTGCTCGTGAGAACCGTCACCCATTCGCCGACCGACAAAGCGAGGCCTCGCGCCAGTTCCTCACCGACGACGCCAGCCGCGTGGTCGGACGCCCGTAAGCCACGTCCTCGGGTGATGATCTCGGCATCGGCGAAATGGGCTTCGCGCGCAACGTCCACGCCAATGATCTGCATTACCACCGCACCGCCTTCCTTTCCGCCCAGTCCCATAAGGCCGACCCGTCGCGAGACGCCGACGACACCGGGATGCCTGCGAACCGACGCTTCGACGGCGTCCGGATCCGTGATCATCGCCGATCCGGGATCCCACAACCGCCTATCCAGGTATCCGTCTGCATAGATTTGCAGATGTCCGAGCTCGGAGCGGATGGTGGTCTCGCGCAATCCTTCGAAGGTGAAAGAGATGAAGGCCCCAAAGCACGCCAGCGCAGCGGTACCGACTGCGATAGAGAAGATGGTGATGAAGCTTCGTCGCACGTTTCGGAAAACGTTGCGAACGGCGAGCGAGGTCAACTCAAGCATCGCAGCCATACAGAGCTTCGGTCATCTAGGGCTCCTCGAGTTGAAGGGAGCGTCGCGGAATCTGGCGCAGCCGCCCATCGCGAAGCTCCAGGAGGCGGTCGGCCGCTCCGGCTACCAGAGGGTCGTGGGTCGCGCAGATCACGGCGACTCCCTCCTCGCGCCGCAAACTTGCCAAGAGCGCGATGATCTCGCTGGCCGTAGTCCGATCTAGGCTCGCGGTCGGCTCGTCGGCAATGAGCAGCCGCGGCCTCCCAACGAATGCGCGCGCGATCGCGACACGCTGGCGCTGTCCACCCGACAGCCGCCCAGGGAAGCGGTTCATTTCCTTGGCCAACCCCACCGCGGCGAGCGCCTCTCTTGCGCGAGCCATGCGCTCGCGTCGCGGCACGCCGCGAAAATAGAGTGGCCACGCGACGTTCTCCGCCGCGGTCAGTACCGGAATGAGATGGTAGGCTTGGAATACGAAGCCGATTGTCAGAGCACGGAACTCGGCGAGCCGCCGCTCCGAAATCTCTGCGATCGGCGTCTCGGCGACGGAGATGCGACCGGCGAGCGGTCGCTCGAGCCCACCGACGAGATTGAGCAGCGTACTCTTCCCGCTTCCGGACGGCCCGGCGACTACGACGAACTCGCCCTCGCGAACCTCCAAGTCAGCGCCCGTGAGCACCGAAATTGCAGCTTGGTCACGACCATAACTGTACGTGACGGATTGCAGTGATACGATGAGTGGGGTCGCGGTCATCTCAGCGCGTTTTCGCGAGCGATTCCGCGTGAGTCGTCCATGCCGCCCAGTCGCCTTGTCCGGGAGCCAATCTCGCGAGATTCGCATAGGTCGCCTGCATCGCCGGTGCGAATTCGCGGCGTGGATCAGCCGAGAATATCTGGTGTAGGGCGAGCATGTCCTGAACCGCCTGCTCGCGGCGACCAAACAGTCCGGGCAGCCGTGCTTGCACGCCCGAAGTGATTTGGAGGACGGCGAAGCTCCGCGGAGCAAGTTCCCTCGCCTCGTCCAAATAACGCAGGGCGCGATTGGTTAGAACGATCTTCTGCATCGCACCGGAGCCGTCCCTCGCCTGCAACGCGATCGCGCTGCCGAGATAGGCGAGAAGGACGGGACGATCGGGTCCGCCACCGCCATTTGCGAGAGCGGCCTCGAGGCGCTCGGACAAGGTGACCGCGAGGGCTGTGTTTCCGTCCCGAGCCGCGTCGTGCATGCGGGCAACTTCCGAGATCGAGAGTCGAGCCGGCTCTGCAACGGCAGCGCCGACGACGGAAAACGCCCACTCTCGCGTGCCTGCCGCGTGCTTTGCATTCTGGACGAGAACGACGCCGAGCACCAGCGTGACGCCGAGGGCGAGGGCAGGAAGGAGCGGACGGAAACGGCTTCGAGGCATGAGCATCTCCATGGACCCTGGCTGGGCCGGGGGGATCTAGCACCCTATCCCGCATGGCTCCGCAGCGATGCGACGAAACAGCTTGGGCTGGCGGGAAATGACGCGCGGGCGACGTATTCTGCCGGCGAGGTACCCAGCCGCCATCATGCACCCGGCGAAATGGCGAGGCTGGCGCGGCCGTGGTGATTAAGGCCCGATCACGGTTTAGCGGTGGAGACCGGGTTCCACCCTTCTCAGTGCACCGCCGAGTGTCCGGTCGAATTGGGCGCTGGTCCATACACCAATCAGGGGAAGGGAACGCATGGCGCAGCTTTAGGCCGGTTTGGGCAAAAGGGAATCGCGACACCCCCTCTGGACCGCCAAGGCGTGGCAAGGCAGGAAGACGTCATGACCCCCATGGAGATTGCCCTGGAAGAAGCCCGCGCCGCCGCTGAACGTGGCGAGGTGCCGGTGGGCGCCGTGGTGACCGACAAGGCCGGCCAGGTGCTGGCGCGGGCGGGTAATGAGGTGGAGGCACGCCATGACCCTTCTGCCCATGCCGAAATGCTCGCCTTGCGTGCAGCGGCGCATCACTTGGGCAAAACGAGGCTTGGCGATTGCACCCTGACCGTCACCCTGGAACCCTGCCCCATGTGCGCCCAGGCAGCGTCTTTCTTTCGCGTCGCCCGGGTGGTTTTTGGCGCCTATGACCCGAAGGGCGGCGGGGTGGATCACGGGGCGCGGGTTTTCGCGGCATCCTCCTGCCACCATCAGCCAGAAGTAGTGGGCGGTGTGCGGGAAGCGGATTGCGCTGGCCTATTGCGCGGGTTTTTTGAAGCGCGGCGTTGACGGCGCCAAAACTTTGTCAGGATATGACAGCGAACCTGATAGTTTCATCATGGGATGGATTTCATGCGCGTGCTCAAGGGTCAAGACCTCATGCAGGGGTCAGACCATGAATTCATCGTCAAGCTCTATCGCCGCATCCTGCTGCGCGGCCCGGATGAGGGCGGCTATCGCCATTATCGCGACAAGATCGAAGCTGATCCCGGCTGTCGGCGCCGGCTGATTGAGGAAATGGCGGGTAGCAGCGAAGCCCGCCGCCAGGGGGAAGAGCTTCGGATTATTTGGGATGATGCCGAAGTGCCCGCCCCTGCCCCGCCGGAATTGGCGCCGGAGGCGCTGCTCGCGCTGCTGCGCAACAGGCTTGGGTCCTTGGATGATGCCAGCCTGGCCGCCCTTGAAGCACCGCTGCTGGAATGCCTTGAAGCGCTGCGTGCCGCGCGCTGCAAATAGCCGGAACCGGGCGCATAATTTCGCCTTGAAACAGGCGGAAAGGATTATTGATGGCTCAAGCCTTGGCAGACGGGCCTTTGGGGTTCAGTTTCACCCCTGATTTTTCGAAAGGGTCCTGTGCCTGATGAGCGAACCTCGCCCCATTCAATTGTTTGATGTCATGGCGCAGCAAAAGCTGATCCGGCCAGAGCTTGATCGGCGCATTGCCGCCGTGCTCGATTCGGGGCGCTTCATCATGGGCCCCGAAGTGGCGGAGCTTGAAGCGGGCCTCGCGGCCTTTGCCGGGGCGGCGCATTGTGTGGGGGTTTCATCGGGCACGGATGCGCTGCAAATCGCCATGATGGCGGAAGGAATTGGGCGCGGAGACGCCGTGTTTCTGCCCGCCTTCACCTACACCGCGACTGCCGAAGTGCCGCTCGTGTTGGGGGCCACGCCGGTTTTCGTGGATGTGGACAAATACAGCTACAATATGGACATCGCCGATCTTGAACGGCGCATTGCCGAAGTGAAGCGCCGCGGCTGGCTCCGCCCACGCGCGGTGGTGGGCGTTGATCTGTTTGGCCTGCCGGCGGATTGGCCGGCGATTGAAGCGATTTGCGCGCGTGAGGAGATGTTTGCGCTAGACGACGCGGCGCAGGCTTTCGGTGCGACACTTAACGGTAAGAAGCTTGGCCGCTGGGGGCATGCTGCGGCGCTTTCCTTCTACCCCACCAAGACGCTTGGCGCTTATGGCGATGCCGGGGCGCTGATCACCGACGATCCGGCGCGGGCGGAACTATATCGGAGTCTGCGCACCCATGGCGAAGGCAAGACGCGCTATGAGGTGGAACGTACCGGCATGAATGGCCGGATTGATACCATCCAAGCCACCATCCTAGCCGCGAAGCTGCAGCTGCTCGCGGGTGAACTTGCCATGCGCGCCAAGATCGCCGCGGTCTATAACGCTGCATTGGGCGGCAAGGTCGGTATTCAAGCTGCCCCTGATGGCGCCGTGAATGCCTGGGGGCTTTACACCATTCGCCTGCGTGACGGTGACCAGCGCAGCAAGGTGCAGGCCGCGCTGACAGCGGAACGGATTGGCAGTGGTATCTATTACCCAAAGCCCCTGCATCTCCAGCCCGCTTATGCCGCGCATCACGCGACAGCCTTTGCGGGTCAGGCGCCACCGCTTGCCATTAGTGAAAGGCTCTCGGGGCAGGTGCTGTCCTTGCCGATGCATGCCTATATGACTGAAGCAGACGCTGCGCGTGCGGCCGAAGTGGTGCTGAAAAACTTGTAATTTACGCCTGGTTTCGGCAGCATCAAGGCGCTCAGCAAAAGGGGCGCGCCATGTATCGTCGCACGCTTTTGGCCGCCTCTGGCGGCGCCGTTCTCGCCGCCACTACCAGGGCCCGCGCGGAAGAACCCGTGGATGTCGCGCTGGTGCTGGCCGTTGATGTATCGCGCTCGATTGATGAGGATGAGGCGAAGCTGCAGCGCGAAGGCTATCGCGATGCGGTGACCGATCCGGCTGTACTGGCAGCCATTCGCGGCGGCATGATTGGCGCCATTGGCTTGGTTTATGTCGAATGGGCAGGCATTGAATATCAACGCACTGTCTTGCCCTGGACGCGCATTGCATCTGAAGCCGATGCGCGGAAATGGGCTGAAGAACTGGCCAGGGCGCCGCGCGCCTCACTTTCCTGGACATCCATTTCCGGCGCCATCATCCATGCGCGGCGCGAATTAGCCGCCTGCCCTTTTGAGGCGACCCGGCGGGTGATTGATATCTCTGGCGATGGGCTGAACAATAGCGGCCCGCCGGTGGAAGTGATGCGTGATGAGGCTGTGGCGGAAGGTATCGTCATTAATGGCTTGCCGATTGTAAATGACCGCCCGACCTTCGGCCGCCCACCGCCGGCCAATCTTGATCTCTATTTCCGCGATCGCGTGATTGGTGGCCCTGGGGCCTTTTACATTGTGGCCGAGGATTTCAACAGTTTCGGCCAGGCGGTGAAGCGCAAGCTGATCCGCGAGATCGCCTGAGAGCAGAACAAGCCAGAGCCGAGAGGGATAATTCGGTACACTCGGCGCACCGCGCTGCGCTTGGCATATTGGGCGTATGCGCGGCCGAGCAGCTGTCAGGGCGCATTGGCGTGGCGGGAAGCACTGCTTATTTACTGAATAATTATTAACAATTAATAAGTAATTCGCTCTGTGGCCTGCGCGGTTCGGGGTTGAAAAATAAACGTTTGGAGGAATGGTTGATGATGGCGCGTTTATCTGCCGAGCTTTTCGGCACTCTTTGGCTTGTGCTGGGCGGCTGCGGTTCCGCGGTTTTGACGGCCATGTTCCCCCAAGTGGGCATTGGCATTCTTGGCGTTTCCTTCGCCTTTGGCCTCACCGTACTGACCATGGCCTATGCGGTTGGGCATGTTTCGGGCGGACATTTCAACCCAGCGGTGACCTTGGGCCTGGTGGCGGGTGGGCGCTTCAAGGCGGCTGACGCAGTGCCCTACATCATCGCCCAGGTGATCGGGGCTATCCTGGGGGCGGCGATCATTTACGTGATCGCCACAGGCAATGGCGGTTCTCCCCTGAATGGTGGCTTCGCGGCCAATGGGTATGGCGCGCATTCCCCGGGCAAATATGCGCTGATGTCGGCTTTTGTCTGCGAAGTGGTGATGACCTTCTTTTTCCTAATCATCATCCTGGGCGCCACGCATCGCAAGGCGGCCGCTGGCTTTGCCCCGATTGCCATTGGGCTTGGGCTGACCCTGATCCACCTGATCAGCATTCCTGTGACCAATACCTCGGTCAATCCTGCGCGCAGTACTGGACCAGCCTTCATTCTGGGCGGTTGGGCGTTGGAGCAATTGTGGCTTTTCTGGTTGGCGCCGATTATAGGCGCGGTGCTGGCGGGTGTTGTTTCGCGCCTGCTCTGGCCGCAAGAAAAAGACTGAACGGGTTCTAGCCAGCGTCATGGCATAATGTGTTGGCGGGATCAGTCGTTCCCGCCAGCATTCACAGCGCCGCCTAGCGTCAACGGAAAGGCCGCCAGGCTTTTTTCGACCAGATTGGGCAAGCCATTCCGCAATTCGCTGATCTTAGCCATATCGCGGGCCACGCAGGCTTCTTCCAAGGAGGCGGCGATGGAACGCAAAGCGGCGGCGCCGAAAGTACCTGCTGCTGATTTCAACCCATGTGCTTCCTCCTCGATCAATGAAACATCATCGGTCGAAGTCAGGCGCGCCACACGCGCGCGGGTTTCATCAGCAAAAACACCAATCAAGCGCGGCAGGCGCCCCGGCCCTACAGCAGCACGCAATTCCTGCAGCGTGGTATGGTCAATCAGTGTTGGACCAGCCGGGTTTGGTTCCTCCACCGCCGCACGAGAACGCCGCGGCCGATTTTCCAATATGTCCGAAACCGCCGCCAATAGCGCCGTCAAATCCATGGGCTTTGCCACATGCCCGTCCATGCCGACTTCAAGGCAGCGCGCCACCTCATTGGGCATGGCAGCTGCTGTCATGGCAATGATCGGCACGCGCCCGGCCGGGCCTTCCAAGCCGCGAATTGCAGCCGTCGCCGCCAGGCCATCCATGCGCGGCATGCGCACATCCATCAGCACCAGATCATAAGCAGCGGTGCGCGCCGCACCCAGCGCTTCTTCCCCATCGCGCGCCAAATCCACCGCATAGCCGGCCTTGCGCAGAATGGCTGCAGCGACAAGTTGATTGGCTTCGCCGTCTTCCGCAATCAGGATGCGCCCGCGTGCGCCAGGCAGGGGCTTCGCGAGTGCCGGTCTGGGCAACAGTGTGCTTGGCGGGCGCCCCGATTCCGCAATGGGGCGCAGCGGAATCTCAAAAGAAAAGGTTGATCCCTTGCCGGGCGTGGAAGCCAGCACAATCCGCCCGCCCATCAGCCCCACCAGCCGTTTGCAGATCATCAGGCCTAGGCCAGACCCACCATAGCGCCGCGCCGTTTCCGGCCCGCCTTGGGCGAAGCGCCCAAAAAGCCGCGCCTGCACTTCAGGCGGCATGCCAATGCCGGTATCGGCCACCGCGAAACGCACCTGGCCATTCGCCTCGGCACGTTCCACACGAATGCCTACACCACCGACAGCGGTGAATTTCACAGCATTATCGGCAAGGTTCAGCAACACCTGACGCAGGCGCCGCGCATCGCCAATCACGCGCGCAGGCAAAAGTGGATCAATGCTGGCCGATAGCCGGATGCCTTTTTCCGCCACAGCGGGCGCCAGCAGATCAAGCACTTCGGCTACCGGTGCGGCCAAATCGAAGGCTTCTTCCTCAATCGCCAGATGCCCTGCTTCAATGCGCGACAGATCGAGCATTTCATTCACGGTCGCCAGCAGCAATTCACCGCAGCGCCGCGCGGTTTCCGCATAGGCGTGCTGTTCGGCATCAAGCGTTGTATCCAGCAGCAGCGAAATTGTCCCCATCACGCCATTCATGGGCGTGCGGATTTCATGGCTCATGAAGGCCAGGAAATCGCTTTTCTCCGCATTGGCGCGCTCAGCCGCGCGGCGGGCACGTTCCGCATCACGGGCGAATTGCTCGCGTGCGGAGACATCATGTTGGATGCCGAAAATATAACGCACTTCGCCATCATCGCCGAAAATCGGCGACAGATGCAGTTCATTGACAAAGCGCGATCCATCCTTGCGGTGATTGACGATCTCCACGTCAATCGCCTTGCCGTTTTCAATAGCCTCACGCAGTGCCTTGATGTGGCGCGGATTGGTGCCCGGACCCTGCAGGAAACGGCAATTATGCCCGATGACTTCTTCTTCCGCATAACCGGTAATGCGGTAGAATGCTGGATTGGCATAGATGATCGGGCAATCAGGCAGGTTTGGATCGCAGATCACGATGCCCGTTGGAGTCGCAAGCACGGCAGCGCTCAGCACGCCCTGCAAGGGCGTCGGAAGATTCGCCGTGGCGTTACTCGCTGTAGGAGACGAGCGCTTCGAATGGGACATCGAGCTTCCTCCTCCCGTCAAGAAATGAAAGTTCAATCAGCGCGGCGGCGGCCGGCACAACAGCGCCCGCCTGGCGCAGCAGACCAATGCCCGCCGCCATGGTCCCGCCGGTTGCCAACAGGTCATCCAGGATCACGACTCGCTGGCCGGGGCTGATGGCATCGGCCTGCATTTCAATCCGGTCCGTGCCGTATTCCAGAGCGTAATCAAGGCCAATGCGCTCACCGGGCAACTTGCCGCGCTTGCGCAGCATGATGAAGCCAACCCCCAATTCCAGCGCGAGCGGCGCGGCCACCAGAAACCCGCGGCTTTCAACGCCGGCCAGAAGATCGGGCTTATAGGGGCTGATCGCCCGCGCCATACGGGCCATGGCAATGCGCCAAGCCGGGCCGTGCCGAAGCAGCGTTGAAATGTCATAGAAAAGAATGCCCGGCTTCGGAAAATCCGGGACGCCGCGGATATGCGCCTTGAGATCAACTTGGTCGTTTGTATCTGTCACGTTTCTTCGCTGTCTTTGCTTCTGCTGCACCGACCAGCCCCCTGCCGCCTTGGCGGGAGAAGCGTGGCCGAGCCCTTCCTGAGGTATCATAACTACGTGACACTTTGAATGTCCAGTCAAGTTGACACTAGTGGCAAAATTTCTCGCCCGACCCTAATTACGGTCCATGTCAAAACCCATGCTCGCCGGAATCATCGGTGTCCTCGGCTTTCTGGTCTATGTGGCGGCAGTGATAATGCTTGCCGATCATGTGCTTGGCACGCATTGGACGGTGGAATTCGTCTATTTCGCGCTGGCCGGCATTGTCTGGGTCTGGCCCGCCAAGGCCCTGATTATCTGGGCTGCGCGGTGAAGCGATGGTCGGAGTGAGAGGATTCGAACCTCCGGCCCCTGCGTCCCGAACACAGTGCTCTACCAGGCTGAGCTACACTCCGAGGCCGACCGTGACGTCAGGCGGCTATAGCGGGCGGGGCTAAACCCCGCAAGCGGGAGGCGAAGTGATTGGCAGATGGCGGGTCGTTGCCTTGCTGTCTGATAAGTTCTTTCTTGTGAAGTAAGCTCGACCCCTCACACAACATCGGGAGAGTAAGATGAAACTTTGGAAATACGCCGCTACGCTCGCCACGGTGCTTGCGCTGGCTGTGCCTGCCTGGGCTCAGGGGGGGACGTTATTGCTGCCCGCCGGGATGGCCTGAAAGGTATTGCGCGCCAGATGGAAGGCATCAAGGCGGTGGTTGATCAGCGTGGCGACCCGCGATCGACAGGCGCCGGCATTGCCGAAATGCTCAGCTTTTTTGAGGGGCTTCCCGCTCGTTTCCCGGCGGGTAGCGGTTCTGGCGATACACGCGCCCTGCCGGCGATTTGGACTGAACGGGCTGGATTCGAAGCTGCCAATGCGAATATGGTGACCCGGCTTCGCGCCTTGCAAGCGGCGGCCAATTCAGGCGACCAAGCTGCCTTTGGTGTCGCGTTTCAGCAAACCGGGGCGACTTGCGACGCTTGCCATCGTCCCTATCAACGCCGCGGCCGGTAAGCGGGCTTGCCTGATAAGGCTTGGCTGGGGGCAGAGCGCCTCAAAAAAAGCGGATGAACAGAAATACCGCTGCCCCGGCCAGAACCAGCAGACCGAGTGCGAGGCGCCCGGACGCCAAACGCGGCGCCGTGGCGCCTTCGGGCAGCAATTTCTCACCAGTCAGCATCGGCATCACCAATTCATGCCCCTTCACCAGCTTATAGAGCATGATCGCCAGCACATGCAGCGCAATGGCGAAAAGCAGATAGCGCTGCACGGCAAGATGCAGCGCGGAAAGCGATTCTGAGGTCGCCTCGGTCACCTTCAGCGCCAAAGGCCCGTGCTGGGAATAGCTGAAGCCGGGATCGTGATTGGCGAAAAGCCCGCTGAAAGCCTGCGTCAGCAGCAGCGCCAAAAGCACCACCACCATCCAGCCGCCGGCCGGGTTGTGGCTGGTTTCCGTATCCCGATCCCGCTTTGCAAGGCGCCCCAATTGCCGGGCTGCCGCCAGCGGTGACTTCAGAAAATGCAGAAAGCGTGCATTTTCCGACCCTAAAAACCCCCAAAGAATGCGGAACAGCACCAGAGTCAGAATGGCGTAGCCGGAGGCATAATGCAGCGTCCAGGCGCCGCTTTTGCCGCTGGCGAAGGAAAGCGCGACCAGCAGGATCAGCCCCCAATGGAACAGCCTGACGGGTCGGTCCCAGATGCGGATTCGGGTGGTTGGTGCGCTCATTGTTCCCCGCTGATGCCTGCCCAGGCCAAGTGCTTGTTGCAGGCCAATGACATGACACTTACAAGACTTGGCCAATATCCAATGCCTAGGCAAGGGCTTGATGCTGCCAATGCAGCAGCAGGGGGACAGCAGCATGAGCGACCAACAAGCGGGCGGAACCTCAGCCAAGAAGCTTATTATCCCAGCCCTGCTGCTTATTCTGGCGATCCTGGTCTTTCTTGGCTGGCGCGGCGTTTTCTCGCCCTTGTCGACCGGCATCCCAGGCAGTGCGAATGCCCCATCGTCGGAAGCCGCGCCCGGCACCGCCGACGCCGGGAATGCGGGCCAGGCAGCGCGCCCGGCGATTCCCGCCGCCCCCGCGCCGCCAGGTATGGTCGCCCCGAGCGCTGAGGCCGCCCGCACCGAAACCAATGCCGCCGCGGCCCAAGCCACCATGATCCCCCCGCGATTTGATGTGGTGCGCGTCGGCGCGCGTGGCAGCGCCGTAGTCGCCGGTCGCGCTGCGCCGGGGGCTGAGGTGATTCTCCTCGCTGATAATGGCCGCGAATTGGGCCGGGCAAGGGCCGATCGGCGCGGGGAATTCGTGATTTTGCCAGCCGATTCGCTACCACCCGGCAGCATGGAGCTCAGCCTGCGCGCGCGGCTGGGTGATCAGGAAATGGCGGGCCCGGATACCGTGGTGCTGGTGGTGCCCGATACTGCGGCGCAAATGGCCGAAGCCCAGCGGCCTGCGGCAACGGCGCAGCCTGCGCCTGCGGCGGCCACGGCCACCGAGCCGAGCAGCACTGCACCCGCGCCCAGCGGACCTTTGGCGGTGCTGATCCCTTCCCGCCCTGAAGGCGCTGGCCCGCGGCTTTTACAGGTGCCTGAACCCACCGCAACGGATCGCAGCCCGCCGCGGCTTGGCATTGATTCGGTTGAATATGACCAGGATGGATCCATGCGCTTCGCCGGCGGCGCGCCGCCCGGCACCAGGCTCAGGCTTTATGTGGATGACCGGCATATCGGGGAAGCGGTAGCGGATATGCTCGGCCGCTGGGCACTTCAGCCGGAAAACCAACCCAGCATTGGCCGGCATCGCCTGCGGGTGGATCAAATCTCGCCGGCCGATGGGCGGGTATTGGCCCGCGCTGAGGTGCCCTTCCAGCGCGAAGAGCTCCCCGCCGAGGCATTTGCTCAGCAGCGCATTGTAGTGCAGCCGGGCAATAATCTTTGGCGCATTGCCCGTTCCACCTATGGGCGAGGCACGCGTTACACAGTCATTTATCAGGCCAATAAGGATCAAATCGCCGATCCGAACAAAATCTATCCGGGTCAGGTCTTTGCGCTGCCCACCGCCGCCCAACCGGCGCCGGCAGCCTCCAGCCGGTCCAGGTAGGGGTCAAGCGCGAGCACAAAGCGCACCAGCGCCGCGATCAATTCGGGTGAGTTGGTGGGCGGCACCAGCGCTAGATCGGCTTCAAAGCGAATCCGGTGATCCGGCGTCAGGCCGATTTGCCAACCTTCCGGCAAGCCCGGGGTCAACGCGGCCAGGGTCGCGAAGCTTGTCTGGCGCAAATCCCGGCCCTCAGCGGTGGAGGGGATGCGTGCGGCATCGGTTTCCACCACCAACCCTTCGCTGCTGAGTTCGACCCGGCAGCGCCGGCCACGCCAGTCAAAAGTGAATTCCAGGGGGCGGTCTGCCAGCTTTGGCGCCAGGCGGCCTTCGGGGTCTATGGCCAGGGGGCCAAGGGTGATCACGTCCATGGCACGCATTCTTGTGCAATTTTGGTAAAAACACTGTAAGCGGGGGCGCATGGCACTCGGACAAAGTCTTCGCATGGTTCTCGCCCGGCCGCATCCGGCGGCGAGACCCTTCCTGATTGGCGGCGTGGCGGTCGCGCTGCTGGGCGGCGCGCTGCTTGGCAGCTTCCTGTTTTGGCTCGGCGTGGCATTCACGCTGTTCTGCCTTTACTTCTTCCGAGACCCGGAACGCGTGCCGCCCGCGCGCCCTGGCCTGGTGCTGGCGCCAGCGGATGGGCATGTGGTGTCTGTCATGCCGGTCAAGCCGCCGGTGGAATTGGGCATGGGTGAGGAAACCCGCTGGCGCATCGCGATTTTTCTCTCCGTGCTTGATGTGCATGTGAACCGCATGCCCTGTGATGGCACGGTGACGCGCATTGCCTATCACCACGGCAAATTCCTGAGCGCCAATCTAGACAAGGCGAGTGATGAGAATGAACGCAATGCGCTCGCTCTTCGCCTGCCGGATGGGCGCGACATTGCGGTGGTGCAGATTGCCGGGCTGATCGCGCGGCGCATTCTGTGCGATGCCAAGGTGGGGGATGCGGTGCAGGCGGGCGATCGATTTGGTATTATTCGTTTCGGCAGCCGCACAGATATCTATCTGCCGCCAGGTGTTGCGCCCATGGTTGCCGTTGGCCAGACCATGATAGGTGGTGAGACGGTATTGGCGGAGTTGCAGGCGCGATGAATACGCCAAAGGATATGGGCCAGCCTGGGCGCATGCGGCGCCTCAGGCGGCGCTTTCGCCCGCGCACGCGCCCGCGTTTTGAAGGGCAATCCTTCAATCGCCTGATCCCGAATATCATGACCATGCTGGGGCTATGCTGCGGGCTTGTGGCCATTCGCGCCGCCTTTGAAGCGCGCTTTGCCGAAGCGGCGGTGCTGATTGTGGTGGCAGGCGTGATTGATGGGCTGGATGGGCGGCTTGCGCGCTTGCTGAAGGCGACTTCCCGTTTCGGGGCGGAATTCGATAGCCTCGCGGATTTCCTGTCCTTCGGGGTGGCGCCGGCGCTCGTGCTTTATCTTTGGGCATTGCAGGATTATCGCGCGATTGCCTTCGCGCCGGCCTTGCTTTTCGCGGTATGTTCCGCGCTTAGGCTTGCGCGCTTTAATGCGGCGCTGGATGTGGGGCCGGCACCAAAGCCTGCCTATACCTATAATTTCTTCACCGGCGTACCGGCGCCGGCGGGGGCGGGCTGTGCGCTGTTTCCGCTTTTTGCGGGGCTGTTCTTCGCGCAAATCGACATGCCGATGCTGGCAAGCATCATGCGCAACCCCTTGCTGGTGGCAGGCGTGCTTATCCTGGTGGGCGGGCTGATGGTGAGCACATTGCCAACCTGGTCCTTCAAGAATTTCAAGGTACCGCGCGCCGCCGTGCTGCCGCTGCTGCTGGGCGTTGGGCTTTACATGGCGCTATTGTTCGCCGAGCCCTGGGCGGCGCTCGCCATGGCAGGCATGATCTATCTTGGCATGTTGCCTTTTTCGGTGCGGTCCTATTTGCGGTTGAAGCAGGAGGCCGAAAGCCTGCTGGAACCGGTGCTGGTTGCCGATAATGGCACAGGCAATGCCCTGCCCTGATGCTGCGCGGGCGCCTTGAATTGCCCCTGGGGGGGCAGCGCATCAGCATCTCGGGCGGGCCATTTGATGCCATGCCGGAAGGCGCGCGCGGGCTTTGCCTGGAAGCGCGCGCGGCGCGTTTGACCGAAGCCGAATGGCAGCTTGATGTGCCGGATTTCGGCCTGCCCGATGAAGCAGGTTTGAGGGCTGTGTTGCAGCAAATGCTGGCAGCGATGCAAACCGCGCCTGATGGCGCCTATCACATCGGCTGCAAGGCTGGGCTTGGGCGCACCGGCACGGCCATGGCCTGCCTTGCCATCCTGGCCGGCGCGGTAGAAGGCGACCCGGTTGCCTGGCTGCGCGCTGCCTATAACCCAGAGGCGATTGAAACGCCGGGGCAGGAAGAATTTGTCCGCCGCTTTGCGCGCGACGCTTCCGCCCCCTAACATCGTTGCAAAGCGCAGGAGAAACGCGATGTCCCAAATCCTCGATCCCCAGACCATCGCCGATTATGACCGAGATGGCGCGGTGGTGATCCGTGGCGCCTTCGCGCCGCATTGGATTGAGCTGCTCGCTGGTGGGGTGGAACGCAACCTGCGCGAACCCGGCCCCTTCGGCAAACGCTATACGCCGGAAGGCAAGCCCGGCATGTTCTTCGGCGATTACTGTTCCTGGCAGCGCATTGCGGAATATGAGGCGTTTTTGCGCCATTCTCCCGCCGCCGCCATTGCCGGCGCCTTGATGCAAAGCGGCAAGGTCAATCTGTTTCATGAACATGTGCTGGTGAAGGAACCAGGCACGGAAGAACCGACGCCCTGGCATAATGACCAGCCCTATTGGACGGTTGAGGGCTGGCAGGTTTGTTCCCTTTGGATCCCGCTTGATACTGTGGCGCGGGAGAATGGCGTTGAATATGTGGCCGGGTCGCATCGGCGCGGCGAATGGTTCAAGCCGAAGCGCTTTGCTGATAGCGCCGACCATCCTTCAGATGATCCGCGCTTTCTGCCGGTGCCGGATGTTGAGGGTAATCGGGGTGATTACACGCTGCTGGGCTGGGATTTGCAGCCGGGCGATTGCGTGGCCTTCCATGGGCTGACACTGCATGGCGCGCCGGGTAATCGCAGCGGCAAGCTGCGGCGCCGCGCGGTTTCAGCGCGTTGGACGGGCGATGATGCGGTATTCACGCGCCGTAAGGGGATTGAAAGCCCACCCGCGCCGGCGAATGCGCCGGCACATGGTGCCGCGATGGATAGTGAGGTGTTTCCGGTGGTTTGGCGGGCTGCTTAGGGCATTTTCAAGCCAAGTGGACTCACTTGGCGACTCAGAAAATGCGCACCAAACAAAGATTTAGTGCGTGTCCGGTGAACGAGTGTGAACCGGACGTGAACTAACCCACCAACGCCACCACCAAGAACCCAAGCCCCGCAAAACTCGCTGCTGCACCCATCGCGGGGCGCAGCCAGCGCGCGCGTGCGGATTGCCGCGCCAGCGTCATGGCACCCAGCATCAGCGCGCCCTGGATCACAGCAAGCCCGGCCAGATAGGCGATGATCGGCGTTGCCTCGGCACCGATCACGGCCTCGGCAAAGGCATGGCCATGGAACAGCCCGGCCAGGGCAAAACCAGCCAGCAGCGCCGGGGCGGAAACGCGCTTCGCGACCAATAGGGCCAGCCCCGTCAACAGTACTGATGTCGCGACCAAAGCCTCGGTCATGCCAAGGCCAATGCCGGCCATATGCAGCGTGAGGCCCACCATGCCGGCCGCCAGGAAGCCCGCCATCGCCCGGAAAGCATCACCGCGCGGCAAGGCCGCCGCCAGCACGCCGGCGGCCAGCAGAAAGGCCAGATGATCGAGCCCAATCACTGGATGGCCGATGCCGGAAGCAAAGCCCTGCCAGAGTGTTTCCGGCATGGCGCCGTCCATCGGGTGATGCGCGGCCGCGGGCAAAGGCAGCAGGGCCATCAGGCTCAGGGCGAAAATGTTGCGGCGCATCCTAGTCTCCCAAAAACTTTCCCCGTCATGCTTGCCGCTTCGGGGCCGCGATGCAAGCCGGGCGCGGTTGGACCGGCGGGGGGAAGCCTCTATATCCTGCGTGTGACCAATTTCCTTCAGATTCCCCTCCTGCTTGGTGCGCTGCTCCTGGCTGGCCCTGCCCTCGGCGCTTGCGCTGATTCCCCCGCGCCTGGCGTGGAATGGCGGCGCTGCCTGCTGGACGGCGTTGATCTTTCGGGTCGGGATCTGACCGGGGCGAAGCTGCGCGATACGTCCTTCGCGCAGGCGAAGCTTGTGGGGGCCAAGCTGAATGGTGTTGAAGCTTCCGATACGCGGTTTGGTTTCGCGGATCTTTCCAATGCCGATCTGACCGGCGCTATTTTGCGCAACGCCGATTTTACCCGCGCTGTGCTGGCGGGTGCCCTGTTGAAGGGTGCGGATTTGCGCCGCGCAACGCTGTTTCGCGCGGATTTACGCGGCGCCGATCTGACTGGGGCAGAACTCGCTGGCGCCAATCTTTCCGGCGCGCAATTGGGCGGCGCGCGCTGGCTGGATGGCCAGAGGATTTGCGCTGCCACTTCCGTGGGCGCCTGCCAATGAGTGATTCGGAATATCTTGCACGGCTCAATGCCGAACAGCGCGCGGCGGTGGAAGCGCTTGATGGGCCGCTTTTGGTGCTGGCAGGCGCTGGCACCGGCAAGACGCGCGTGCTGACCACGCGGTTTGCGCACCTGCTGCGCAGCCGCAAAGCCTTTCCATCCCAGGTGCTGGCGGTGACCTTCACCAATAAGGCCGCGCGGGAAATGCGCGAACGTGTTGGTGCGATGATGGGCGAGACGGTGGAAGGGCTATGGCTTGGCACTTTCCATGCGCTTACTGCACGCATGCTCCGCCGCCATGCGGAACTTGTGGGGCTGAATTCCAACTTCACCATCCTGGATACGGATGATCAGTTGCGCCTGCTAAAACAGGTAATGGAAGCGGAACATATTGACCTGAAGCGCTGGCCCGCCCCTGGCCTGATGGCGATCATTCAACGCTGGAAGGATCGCGGCCTGACGCCGGATGCCGTCACCCCCGCTGAGGATACGGATTACGCCGCAGGCCGTGCGCGCAGCATTTATGAGGCATATCAGGCGCGGCTCAAGGCGCTGAATGCCGCCGATTTCGGTGATTTGCTGCTGCATGTGGTGACGATTTTGCGCGGGCACCCGGAAGTGCTGGCCGATTATCAGCGGCGCTTTCGCTATATTCTGGTGGATGAATATCAGGACACCAATCTGGTGCAGTATTACTGGCTGCGACTGCTCGCGCAGGCGCATCGCAATATCTGCTGTGTGGGTGATGATGACCAATCCATCTATTCCTGGCGCGGGGCGGAGATTGAAAACATCCTCCGGTTCGAAAAGGATTTCCCCGGCGCCCAGGTGGTGCGGTTGGAATCGAATTATCGCTCAACCAAGCCCATCCTCGCCGCCGCATCAGGGCTGATTGCGCATAACACAGGCCGGCTTGGCAAGACGCTCCGCGCCGGGCGCAGTGATGCGGATGGGGAGAAGGTTCGCGTTGTCTCTGTCTGGGACAGCGAAGAAGAAGCGCGCATGGTGGGGGACCGCATTGAAGCGGCGCGGCGTTCCGGTGAATCATTGGGCGAGATTGCCATTCTGATCCGCGCCGGTTTTCAGACGCGCGCTTTTGAAGAACGCCTGATCACGCTTGGCCTACCCTATCGCGTGGTGGGCGGTGCGCGGTTTTATGAACGCCAGGAAATCCGCGATGCCATGGCCTATTTCCGCGTGGTGGCGCAGCCCGCAGATGATCTGGCTTTTGAGCGGATTGTGAACCTGCCAAAGCGCGGGCTTGGCGATACCGCGATGCGCGAGATGCATGCGCTGGTGCGCTCAGAAGCCGTGCCGCTTGCGATTGCCGCTGGTCTTGCCTTGGAAAAGGGCGTGATCAAGCAGGCCAAGGCGCGTGCTGCCTTGGGTGAATTGCTGGAAGCTTTCGCCCGCTGGCGCGCCATGCTGCCCAATGAAGGCCATGTGGTGATGGCGGCAACGCTTCTGGAAGAAAGCGGCTATACTGATATGTGGAAGCAGGATCGCAGCCCGGAAGCGCCGGGGCGGCTTGATAACCTCAAGGAATTGCTGCGCGCCATGGCGGATTACGAGACGCTCGCCGGGTTTCTGGAACATGTCTCATTGGTGATGGAAAATGACGAAGCGGCGGAAGGCCAGCGCGTTTCCATCATGACTTTGCATGGCGCGAAGGGCTTGGAATTTGATCGTGTGTTTTTGCCCGGCTGGGAAGAAGGCGTCTTTCCATCGCAGCGCAGCCTTGAAGAAGGTGGCGAAAAGGCGCTGGAAGAAGAACGGCGCCTGGCTTATGTGGGCATCACGCGGGCGCGGCGCTTTGCGGTCATCAGCCATGCCGCCAATCGGCGCATTTACGGCAATTGGCAGGCTTCCATCCCATCGCGCTTCCTTGATGAATTGCCGGCATCCGAGATCAAGCTGGAAGGCAATGCCGCGCGGGAGATGCGAAGTGCCAGTGTTTTCCCGGCCTCGGGCGGCTTGTATGGCCAGCGCCCGCGCGTGATTGAAGCAGCCGCCTGGGAAGTGAAGGAACGCCCGACGAGTTCCGCGCGGTATGCGCCGGGTGATCGCGTGTTTCACCAGAAATTCGGCTATGGCGAGGTGACGGGCGTGGATGATGATCGGCTTGATATCCGTTTTGAGAAGGCCGGCGAGAAGCGCCTGATTGATCGTTTTGTGGAGAAAGCCTGATGCGTCCTGCAGGCCCTGATAGCGCAGGCGCGCTTTCCCGCCGCCGCGCTGAACCGCTTGAAGCGCTCAGCATTGATGGGTTGAGTGAGGAAGCGCTGCCCTTCTTCGAAGCTGCCTTGCAACAAGTCTGCGGCACTGTCGCCTATTTCCGCGATGAACCCAGCGATACCTGGCGCGTGGAGGGCGTGCGCGAAGCAGGTGCGGGGCAGGATGTTTTGGAAAGCGCCTTGGCCTTGGCGGCGCTGGTGGCTGGCATTGCCCAGCCCGAATTGCAGATCGCGCCGGTGGAAGCGGATGGCTGGCTTGCGCGCACCGTGCAGGCTTTTCCCGAACAGCGCATCGGCCGGCGGTTTTTGATCCGCCCGACGCATGTCGCGGATCGGCCCAGTTTCGATCGGCTGGTGTTGAAGCTTGATGCGGGCTTGGCTTTCGGGTCGGGCGAGCATGCTTCGACGCAAGGCTGCCTGATGGCGTTCGAAGGGATCGCGCATCGCTGTCCTCGGCGCATCATGGATCTGGGCAGTGGTTCAGGCATTCTGGCCATGGCGGCGGCCAAGTTGTTGTATGTGCCTGTGACGGCGACCGATATCGAACCCTGGTCAGTGCGTATTTGTGCCGAGAATGCTCGGCTGAATGGCTTATCTGCCCAGATGCGCGCCTTATTGGCGGATGGCTGGCGTGATCGGCGCTTGCAGGGCAAGCGGTATGATCTGATTTTCGCCAATATCCTGGCGCGCCCACTTTGCGCCATGGCGCGAGAATTGGCGGCGCATCTTGCACCGCAGGGAACGGCCATTTTGGCCGGGCTTCTCGGCACGCAGGCGCGCATGGTGCTGGCGGCGCATCGCCGTCAGGGCCTGGTGCTTGAACGTAAGATCGATGTTGGGCCTTGGACTACTTTAGTGCTTCGAAAGCGCTGATCAGAAACCTCGGCTGAAGGGCCAATCCTCGGTCGCTGAGATGAAACGAAACGCTTTGGCATTGGCTTCATAAGCGCGTTTTGCGATCATGACGTCTACAAAGGTCGTCTCCAGGGCTTCCTGCCCTTGAATGGCGGCAATGCCGGAACCGATGCCCTCTCGTGGGATGGGCGGGACATACACAGGCCGTTCTGGCACTGCGGTAGTATTGGCAAGGCGTATTGCCGCCA
>CAMCEP010000011.1 GCA_945873675.1 Asaia bogorensis | reverse complement strand
GCCCTGCACCAAAGCGCCATGGAGCAGCAAGCACGCAGTCATGTCCGGCTTGATGGCATGAGCAACATTCAAACCGGGATCACTGCCCCCAAAACTCGACGCGTGGTCGTGGCCTTGGGCATAGGCCAGACGCTTGGTTACGCCTCAAGCTTCTATCTGCCAGCTATTTTGGCTGTGCCGATGGCGCGTGATCTTGGCTTGCCGCCTTGGGCTATCTTCGCTGGGCTTTCTGCCGCACTGCTGATTGCCGGCGCGCTCGCACCGATGGCGGGACGCATGGTGGATATGCATGGTGGTCGTCCACTCCTGCTCACCTCCTCTGTGCTATTTGCCATTGGCCTGGCGTTGCTTGCGCTTGCTACAGGCGCTTGGGGAATGGCGGCTGGTTGGGTGGTGATTGGGATAGGAATGGCCTTTGGCCTGTATGATGTTGCGTTTTCGACATTGGCGGGATTGTTTGGGCGTGGCGCGCGCGGCCCCATTACGGGCATTACCCTGATTGCGGGCTTTGCCAGCACCATCGGCTGGCCGCTAACAGCCTGGGTTGCCGATGCCTGGGGCTGGCGCGAAGCGTGCCTGACTTGGACTGTTCTGCACATTGTTCTTGGCCTTTCCGTCTATGCCAGCCTGCCACAGTCACGGGGAGACGCATTGCCTCAAACGCCTGATGCAGCTGGCGATAAAAGCCCGCGCAAGGCGATCATGCTGCTTGCCTTCGTCTTTGCTGCGCAGGGTGTGGTGAATTCGGGCATCGGTACCCATTTGCCAGGCCTTCTGATGGAAGCTGGCGCAACACCCGCAGCTGCCGTTGCCGCAGCGGCGCTGCTAGGCCCGGCGCAAGTGGCCGCACGCGTTGCCGAATTCGGACTGTTGCGCCGCTTTCATCCGTTGGTTTCCGCACGTATCGCCACTATGGCTCATCCAGCCGCGGCGGCGGCCTTACTATTTGGCGGGCCTGCCCTGGCGCCACTCTTCGCCGCGTTGCATGGCGGCGGTTCGGGCCTGCTTTCAATCAGCCGCGGTGCATTGCCGCTCGCCCTATTCGGCCCCAATGGCTATGGGCGACGCCAGGGTTTGATCGCCTTGCCATCCAATATCGCCACCTCAGCGGCCCCGCTGATAGTTGGGCTGAGCTTGGATTTTGCAGGTCCCAGCGCTGTAGTGTTGATGACCACGGCGCTGGCGATTGCAGCCACGCTGGCGCTACTCGCGCTACGCGCACCACAAACTCCGGCCTCAGCGTCTAGGTGACCTAATCGCGGTGTGGCTCACACAGGATGGTTTGGTCCAGAACAGGGGGCATCATCCCAAAGAAGAAGTCTTACCGCGCTCGTCGCCCTTAGAACCCTCCTTCGTTAGGGTCGATCCCTCCATCATCACTTCCACCCGCATTCCTGGTTGAAGCCTAATATCATCGGCCACATCGGCGCGCAGTTCCTGCCCATCACGGTGGCGAACAATGACGCGCAGAACGGGGCCAAGGAAAGTCACACGCATTATCATGAAAGCGCCATTTGGATTGGGCTGCAGGCGCAATGCCTCAGGGCGCAGGAGAACCTCCCCGTTTTCAGTCAGATACCTATTGGCATCACCAATGAAGTCCGTCACGAACTCATTGGCCGGATGATGATAAAGATCGCGACCAGACCCAATCTGCGCAATCTTTCCGGAATCCATTACACAGATACGATCACCCAGCGCCATGGCTTCCGACTGGTCATGCGTCACGTAAATCGCGGTAATGCCAAGTGCACGCAGTAGCGTATCAATTTCCTGACGCAATTGATCCCGCAAACGTGCATCCAGTGCCGATAGGGGCTCATCCAACAGGAGTACCTCTGGCCTGGGTGCTATCGCGCGGGCGAGTGCCACCCTTTGCCGCTGCCCACCCGAAAGTGCATCAACCCGGCGATGTCTGAAGTCAGAGAGCTGCATCATCTCCAGCATTTCCGAGACGCGCTTTTGAACCTCATTCTTTGGGGTGCCGCGTACACGTAGCCCGTAACCAATATTGCCTGTCACATCCATGTTGGGGAAAAGTGCATAGGATTGAAATACCATGCCAACGTTGCGCCGTTCTATCGGCAGGCGAGTTACATCCTTGCCGTCAAACAGAACCTGCCCACCAGCATCCGGCATCTCAAGACCCGCAATCAACCGCAACAGCGTTGTCTTGCCGCAGCCTGAAGGCCCGAGCAGCACCAGCGTTTCGCCAGCGGCAATCTCCATATCAATCGGCAGCAATCCACGAGCACCACCAGCCCAGGTCTTGCCACATCCGCGGAGGCTGATCGCAATGCTCATCGGCTGCGCCCTTGCTGATCAAGCCTATCAACAACCCATTGCATGGCGCTGAGCAAGGGCACAATCAAGGCGAAGAAGATGAGCGTATAGGCAGAGGCCATTTCGGTGCGCAGCGCAGTATACGCATCCGCCAAGCCCACAGGTAGCGTTCGCGTGAAGGGTGTGTGAAGCAAGAGAGTCATATTGAACTCGCCAAGTGATAGGGTAATGACCATCAGGCTGCCTGCCAAAATACCACTACGGATATTGGGCAGCACTACGCCAAAGAAGCGCTGCGCCCAAGACGCACCACAAGCCCGGGCTGCTTCCTCAAGCCGATGGAGATCAATGGCGAGCAGGACCGCAAGAACCGCGCGCATCATGAAAGGAAGGCAGAAAACGACATGGCCGACAAGAATGAAGTACCATGAGGAGCGCAGCTCCCCGACCGCGCCATAGGCCAAAATCAACCCTAGCGCCGTTGCAAGACCTGGTACCGCAACCGGCATGACGAGCGCTTCTTCAATGAGACGCGCGGTCAGACCAGCATGGTGCGCCAGCACATAGGCTGCGGGAATGCCAAGCAGCAGAGTTATCGCCAAGGTCGCAAAGGCTATCTGTAGCGAGAGCAAAACCGTACCGCCATAATTCGACCAAACATCCACGATCCAACGCGTTGTAAACCCACTGGATATTCCAACAAATTGATTCGCCGTGACCCCTGCAAGGACGGAGGCAAAGATTGGCAGAATGGGGAAGGCCGAGATCAGCAATGTTAAGCAAAGGCCAGTCCAGAAACCGACACCACGCCTCATGCGGCGGCTCCGCCACTTGCGCCACGCGCCAAGGCCAAGATAATCCAGGTTGCGATTCCCAATAGGAAGGAAAGCGCCGCTGCCACTGCCAAATTCGCCTGAAGGGTGAATTCAGTATAGATCACCATGGGCAGGACATCTATGCGTGATGCAAGCGCAAACGCGGTTCCAAAGGCGCCGGTCGCGGTGGCGAAGCAGATCGCTCCGGCGGCAGCCATGGCCGGTGCAATTCCCGGTAGCAAGACATCACGGAAAACGCTGAAAGGGGATGCGCCAAGGGAACGCGCAGCTTCCTCAAGACGTGGATCGAGTTTTTCTGCCGCCGCCATAAGGGTCAGCAAAGTGCGTGGGATCGAAAAATACACATAGCCAAGCAAAAGACCCGTAAGCGAATAGGCAAAAACGATGCGATCGCCGCCGAGTGCCATGGAAACCTCGGCGACTAGGCCCTGCCGGCCAGCGAGCATGATGACAAGATAGCCGACAACTACACCGGGAAACGCCAAAGGCAGGGTCAATAGCGCCAAAAGCATTGACCTGCCGCGAAATCTATAGCGCGCCAGGAACAAGCCCATGATGGTCGCAATTAAAAGCGTGATGATGGTGGTTGCCGCTGCGACCAACAGGGTAGAAATCAAGCTGCGCAGGAAGCGCGGTTCGGTGAGAATAGCGCTATAGCCACCCGCACCGCCCGCTACTGCTAAATATCCCAATGGTATTAGAAAGAAGGCAAGGAAAACCGCCAATGCGGGTGCGATCAGCAAGCCCGCACGAAGGCGGTCATGCATCACCCGATCTCACGCTGATAACGATCAGCAAGGGCACGGACGGCGCCGGCAAGCTTGCGCACATCCAACGGTTGGGCACGGGCGTAGTCTGCCGCCGGCAGAAAGCGCGCTTGAGCGGCTTCCGGCATCAATTCGGGGAAAACCGGGCGCAAAAAGGCTCCGGCCCAATGGCGCTGCCCGTCATCCGAAAGAAGAAAGTCCAACATGCGCCGTCCATTATCGGGGTTAGGCCCATTGGCAACCAGGCCCATGACATAGGGAAGCGTTTGCGTGCCTTCCGCCGGGATGACGAAGCGCGTCGGGGCATTATCGCTATATTGCGCACGATAGGCATTGAAGTCGTAGTCGAGCAGGATCGGGATTTCGCCGGAAAGCACGCGCGCATAGGCGGTTTGCTTCGGCACGATCGGCTGATTGGCTTGCAGGCGCTTGAAGAACGCCATGGCCGGATCAAAATTCTCATAGCTGCCACCAAGCGCCAGATTGATGGCTACGACGCCAACCTGACCCACGGCGGCAGAGGTCGGATCAAGATAGCCGACCATGCCGCGATAGGTTGGGTTGAGAAGATCATTCCAGCTTTGCGGAATGGGGCGATTGCCCAGCGCCCGCGTATTCACAAAAATGCCAAGCGTTCCGGAATGGATGGTGAACCAATAGCCTTCCTCATCCTTGAGCCCTGCGGGGATACGGTCAAAACGGGCAGGCTTATATGGCGTGAGGACGCCGGCTTCGCGCGCCTGTGGGCCAACCTGGCCACCAAGATAGACAACATCGGCCACGGGGCGCGCGCGTTCAGCGATCAATGCTGCAAGTGATTGGCCGGAATTCTTATTGTCAGGCGGGACAGCAAGGCTAATCCGGCTCTGCAAAAGGCGCAGCATGCCACCCCAATCTGCCCATTCCGGAGGGCAATTATAGCAGACAGCGCGTGCCGCCTGAGCAGCCGCAGGGCCGAATGCCATGCCGGCGGCCAAGCCAGACATCAGAAGGTGACGACGTTTCATGAGACGATCTCCAACTTGACGCACCTGAGAGTGCGACTCGCGTGCAAAGTGAACCCGAATGAAGAGGCATCAAATGCTGCCGGTGGATGACAGAATTATGAATATTGCAATTCAGGGCGGTGCCCCCGATCAACGCATAAATACCAGAAATTTTGCGCCACAGGGTATCCTCATAAAAAAACGCAGAACTGCGCGAAGCATGATCGCGAAGTGCACGACATTCGATCATCCTTCACCAAAACGCCATAGCACTGAAACATAACGCGGCTAACCCGAGATACCTTGTCGGAATGGAGGGCGCCTTATGCCCGGAATAATGCTTCAGCACATTGCGAAGCAATTCGGTGCGACGCCGGTATTGCGTGATGTCTCGATGGAGGTAAGGGATGGCGAATTTCTCGCGATCCTTGGTCCTTCAGGTTGCGGTAAATCTACTCTGCTTCGGATCATTGCTGGCCTAGAAACGGCTGACCAGGGTGGCGTCTTCATCGGTGATCGGCAGGTGGATGGCCTACCTGCGAAGGCACGCGATCTAGCAATGGTTTTCCAATCCTACGCTCTTTACCCCTACATGACAGTTGCTGCGAATATCGCTTTGCCTTTGGAAATGCGTCGCTTGTCCGCCTTTCAACGCATTCCGCTTCTTGGCCGACTAATGCCTGGTTCACGTGCCCTGCGGGCTTCGATTTCACGCGATGTAGTGGCCACCGCAGCGCCTTTGGGGCTTGAGGCGCTACTGCACCGAAAACCTGCGCAGCTTTCGGGTGGGCAGCGACAACGCGTGGCCTTGGCGCGCGCCATGGTGCGCCACCCTGCCGCCTTTCTAATGGATGAGCCACTCTCCAATCTTGATGCGCGGCTCAGGGCTGATGCGCGTGCCGAAATCGTCTCCCTCACGCGGCGGCTTGGCGTCACGACAATTTATGTGACGCATGACCAATCGGAAGCCATGGCAATGGCTGATCGCATCGCCGTCATGGAAGGGGGAAGCGTCTTGCAATTGGCTGCGCCACAGACGCTTTATGATGACCCTCAAAACTTGGCCGTAGCGCGCTTTGTCGGCACCCCGCCCATTAATATTTGGCCCATAGATATTACTGCGCGCGGTGAGTTGGTGGTGAACGGCGTTCATCTTCCCTTCCATACGGGTGGCTTTTCAGGTCCTGCACTGCTTGGCATACGCCCAGAAGCGCTGGAATTGAATCGCCATGGACTTTCAGCGCGCCTTATACGCATGGAAAAATTGGGTATGGAGACGCTGGTGCATTGCCAGGTTGCAGGCATGCCGGACCTGACAATTCTCCGCCTCCCGCCCGTTATCGCCGAACGGCTTTCGAGTCAGGATGCCATCCATATTCTGCCAAGACGTGCCATTCTTTTTGACCGTGATGGTGTCAGGCGGCAGCTCTATGAAGCGGAATGTGTTCATGCGTAAGGCGGCTCCTTCCACGCGGCTTTTGCGGGCCGAGGCGTTGACTGCGTACCTGCTTAGCTTGCCTGCCTTTTTGCTCATGTGGGCGATGTTGCTCGGCCCCGCGGTTTCAGTTGTGCTACTTTCCTTTACTGATTGGAACTTTGGTGAGGCAAGCCTACGCTGGGCCGGGTTCGATAATTATGTCGAGCTTTGGGGCGATCGGGTATTCTGGATCTCGCTCAGGAATACCATCATCTATGTGGGTATTTCAGTTCCCGTCACGGTACTTCTTGGGCTTCTTGCCGCCCTGCTGATCGAAAGTGTCAGCCATGGCAAGACCTTTTATCGCGCTGCCTTTTTCGTCCCGGTGGCATCAACACTTCTTGCTATGGCCTTGGTCTGGGAATTTATGTTCCACCCAAGCGTCGGCTTCATCAATCAGCTTTTCCGCGCGCTTGGCCTGCCCACGGCGGATTGGCTGCAAAACCCCGATACCGCGCTTTTTGCGCTGATTGCGATTGGCGTCTGGCAGAATCTTGGTCTTGCCATGATCCTTTTCATGGCAGGCCTGAAGGCGATACCGAAGGATCTTTATGAGGCTTTGGCCATGGATGGGGCCGATGGTGCATGGGAGAGCTTTCGGCGCGTCACCTGGCCCATGCTTGGTCCATCACTTGTTTTTGTTGTTTCCATCACTGCCATCCGCAGCTTCCAGGTTTTCGATACAGTCGCGGTGCTCACCGAAGGTGGACCGTCCAAGGCAACTGAGGTGCTGCTCTATACGATGGTGCAGCAGGGCTTCACCTTTCTAAGGTCTAGCTATGGCGCAGCGATTACGGTCATCTTTCTCATCCTAACGCTCTGCCTCACCATGCTCCAGACCATCGCTCTCGATCGGCGTGCGCATTATGGCTAAGCGCCTTGGTATGCTCATGCGCCATGCGCTGCTTGTTCTTGGTGCTGGCATGATGCTTGCCCCCTTCGTGCTGATGATCTCTATTTCTTTGAAACCGCCAGGCGAGGTCTTCGCGCCTCACTTCACCCTATTCCCAGACCAGTGGCATGCGGTGGAGAACTATACAGCAGCCTTCACACGGGTTCCGCTGGCGCGTTTCATTCTGAACGGATTAATGGTAACCGCATGTATCTTTGCCATGCAGGCGCTGACAGCACTTCCCATGGCCTATGCGCTGGCCAAACTGCGCTTCGCTGGGCGCGAAACCTGCTTCACTCTAGTCGTGCTGGCGCTACTCATCCCACCCCAAGTGCCGGCGATACCGCTCTACATCGCCCTGTGGCAGCTTGACCTTCTGAATACCTATGCTGGCATCATACTGCCCTCCACCATCAGCGTCTTTGGCATTTTTATGATGCGGCAATTCTTCCGCACCGTACCAAATGATCTGATTGCGGCGGCGCGGATGGATGGGCTTGGTGAATTCGCCATTGTTTGGCGCATCATGCTGCCAACGGCGATGCCTGCTCTTACAGCCTTCGCTTGCCTATCCTTCATCTGGAACTGGAACGAATTCTTCTGGCCATTCCTGGTAGTTCAGGATGAGGCCTTGATGACACCGCCGCTCGGCATCGCCTTCTTCTCGAATGCGGAAGCCGGCACTTCCTTCGGCCCCCTTATGGCGGCGGCAACAGCTGTCACCGCCCCTCTGGTACTGGCGTTTCTCCTTGCCCAACGCGCCTTCGTCGAAGGCGTGACCATGACAGGCATCAAATGACCCCCACCCCCTCAGGAGGACTATCATGATCAACCGTAGGCACATGCTTCTTGGCACAGCGGCAGGGCTCGCGGCCCCGCTTTACGCGCGCGCCCAATCCAATACCGTGGAGCTCACGGCACAATATTCCATTCCCGAACTTTTCAGGGGCCTCATGGAAGATGTGTCCACGGAATTTTCCAAGCAGAATCCAAATATTCGCATCAATTGGCGTGCGCCAGAACAGGGCTATGAGGAAATCATGCAGCGCAATCTGCGTGATGCCATTACGCGTTCGCTGCCTGATATTGCCTTCCACGGCCTCAATCGGCAGCGCACACTGCAGGAGCGAGACATTCCTGTGGATCTGCGCTCTTTTATGACTGCCGACCCAAAGATTGCGGAACAGGGCTATTCTGAGACGCTGCTCTCCCTCGGCCAGGTTAGCGGCAAGCAAACCGGGATCGGCTTCGCGCTCTCCACCCCAATCCTTTATTACAATGTGGATCTAATGCGCCGCGCGGGTGGTGATCCCGCGCGTCCGCCCGTCAGCTGGGACGAGGTGATCAATCTGTCGCGCGCGATTGCGGGGCTTGGTGACAATATCACCGGCATGTTCTTCGATTGGACAATCACCGGTAACTGGTCCTGGCAGGGGCTGGTCTTCAGCCATGGCGGCACCATGCTGAATTCAGAAGAAACGCAAGTTGCGTTTAATCAGGAGCCTGGTCAGCGTGCCATCCGTACGCTGCGTCGCTTTGTGGATGATGGGCGGATGCCAGATATTCGTCCGGCGACGATGTTCTCAGACTTCTTCTCTGGCCGCCTTGGGATCTCAATGCAGTCAACCGCGCAGCTTGGCCGCTATAATCGGGAGATTGGTGGGCGCTTCCCGTTATTGACCGGGCGCTATCCGCTTTCGGCACCAAATGCACGTATTCCGGCTGGTGGCAATGTGGCGATGATGTTCACGCGTGATGCGCAGAAGCAGCGCGCAGCCTGGGAGTTCATCAAGTTCGCTACTGGCCCCATTGGTGGCACCATGATGGTTAACCACACTGGCTATATGCCAGCCACCACCATCCCGGCGGAGCGTGAGGAAATGCTGGGACGCTTCTATCGTGAGAACCCGAACCATCTCACGACCTTCCGGCAGGCGGATTCTATTACGGGCTGGTATGCCTTCCCCGGCCAGAATGCGCTTCGAATCACGGATGTCATCAATGACCATCTTCAGAATTTAGTCGGCAAGCGGGCTGAAGCGGATGCAACCTTGCAGCGCATGGCGTCCGATGTTCAGGCCCTTCTGCCGCGCCGTAGCTGAAACGATACGCCGGCGCCTCGGCTTAGAGGCGCCGTGCCCGTCACCTTGAAGGAATAAGCGACATGACCTCTCTCTCATTCATTCATCTGACCGATCTGCATCTCGTTGCGCCCGGCGAGGTGCTGTATGGCCTTGACCCGGCGGCGCGGCTTCAGGCTGCGGTTGACAGCATCATCAACCGCCACGGTCCGGGCTGTGCCGCGCCTGCTGAGTTTGCTGTGATCACCGGCGATCTCGCTCATTGGGGCGAGGTTGAGGCTTATGAGGCGCTCAAAGATATTTTGCGTCCGCTTCCCTTCCCTTGCCATCTTCTACTCGGGAACCATGATGATCGGGGTGCGTTTCTCTCCGTCTTTAACGAATGTCCCACAACAGAGGATGGTCATGTGCAACAGGTGATGCAAACACCTGTCGGCATTTTTGTGGTGCTGGACACCAATGAAGCTGGGACGCATGCGGGGCGGCTTGACGCCGAACGGCTGGCCTGGCTTGCTCGGGTCCTTGGTGCGACGACCGAACCCGTTTTCCTGTTCCTGCATCACCCACCAGTCCACAGTGGTATTGTCGGCATGGATCGTATTCCGCTGATGGATGCTGACGCGCTATGGCATACCCTGGCACCCCATAGCGCACGCCTGCGCCATATTTTCCATGGCCATTTGCATCGTCCCTTTGCCGGATCTTGGCATGGCATTCCCTTTACTTCGCTGCGCGGCACGAATCATCAGGTAGTCCTGGATTTCACAGAGCAGACAAGGGTTCTTGGTAACCATGAACCAGCAGCCTATGCGCTTGTTCGCATTACGGAAGACGAGGTGGTTGTTCATACGCACGACTATTCGGACACACCTGAAGGCTTCGATATGTAAGGCGTTCGCCACAGTCGGATAGCGAGCTGAGAACGCAAGAGTACGCCCGCCTGAGAGTTTTATTACTAATCTGGCTAAGTATTTCGATGGCAGTAATGTCTGTGGAGTTTCGTTGATATGAAGAAGCGCGTTGTGGCCGTTGTGCTGGATGGATTGCGGCGGGATATGATTTCGGCGGCAACGACGCCGGCGCTCGCTCGCTTCGCCAAGATGGCAACCGTCTTTGGCACCCATCGATCCGTTTTCCCATCGGCGACACGTGTTGTCTCCGCCTGCTTTGCTACTGGCTGCTTGCCGGCACGGCACGGTCTGGCAGGCAACAGCATTGCGCTGATGGAAGATGGCAGGCTCAGCCCTCATGATGTTGGGCGACCCGATTTCATGGATGATTTGCGACGAATTCGTGGCTACTGCCTTGCTGTGCCCACATTGTCGGAAAGACTTGCGCAGAACGGGCAAGAGGCGATGCTTTTTTCCAATGTCTCCCCCGGTGCGGCGCGTGCGCATGATCCGGATGGCCATGGCTGGGTGCTGCATCGTGCCTGGTCGCATGGTCCAGGCTTGCGACAATTAACCGGTGTAGAGACTGTCGAATTTGTCACGCATGATGCGGCCGGTGATGCAGTATTGACCAAGGCGTTTCTTGAACGCGCCCTTGCGGGACGGGAAGCCGCGCTTGCGGTGTTATGGCTGGGCGAACCCGATGCCAGCCAGCATGCCGCACCACTTGGGGCGCCTGCGGGAATGACGGCACTGGCGGCCGCCGATGCGTGTTTTGCCAAGGTTCTGGCAGCCGTGCGCGCGCGCCGCGACGCAGGCGAAGATATCCTGCTGATCGCTTGTTCCGACCACGGGCATCAAACGGTCAAAGCGGTGGTGGATATCGAAGCCGAGTTGGTTTCCGCCGGCTTGAAGCGTGACCTCGATGATGCAAGCCTTATTTCGGTTTCGAATGGCACGTCGGCATTGGTCTATCTGCATCCGGATCGCGCGTTGCTTGCCGAAGACGTGCTGTCTTTTCTGGAAAAGCAGCCCTGGGTCGGCTCAGTACATGCTGGTGACACGCTGGCCGAGATCGGACATGCGCCACAAGATCATCTTCTCTGCGCTGTTTCCATGGCTTCCGACGCAACGCCCAATGAATTCGGGGTCGTAGGACTCGCTTTTGCTGCCAAGCCGGCGGCTGGCAAGCCAGATCGGCTGGGATGCGGGCAGCATGGCGGCCTGGGCGCGGCGGAGCAAAGTCCTTTCCTGATGATCAACGGGGCGGGCTTTCCACCCGCCTTGGAAAGTGCCACGCCGACAAGCCCGATAGATATCGCCCCAACCATCCTGCACCATCTGCAGCTTGCGGCTGCTGGCTGTGACGGGCGCGCCTTGCAATATGGCGCTTAAAAGGCTGGGTGTGCGCCCAGGAATGCTAGCCAATATGCTAAGGGCTCCCTTGGTGGCGCAAATCGGCACATACTGCGCCTCACAAAATCACGAGAGACGCCGATGACAACCCCCATCACCTTTGCCGCGCCGCATTCCTTCCTTGGCGCACGCATGCATGATCGCGATGCAGGCTTTTGTGTGGCCGGCGTGCCGCTGGATATCGGCACCACTAACCGCGCCGGTGCGCGCGATGGCCCGCGCGCGATCCGCAACGCAGCGCGCATGCTGACCGATGGCCGGCACCCGATTACCGGCGCTGATCCAACCTCCCTTGATCTTTCCGATCTTGGCGAATTCGACATCGCGCTTGGCGACATCCAGAAAAGCCTCAGCATGATTGAGGAACAGGCGATAGGTCTCGCCCATCTGCTTGCACTTGGCGGTGAACATGGCATCACGCTTGCTCTGCTTCGTGCGCTGACGAAGCGGCTTGGTGAGCCTGTCGGGCTGCTGCATATAGATGCGCATCTTGATACATCGGAAGATAATTTCGGCCAGCGCTTCGCCCATGGGGCGGTATTCTGGCACGCCATTACGGAAGGGTTGGTTGATCCGCGGCGCATGGTGCAGATCGGCATCCGCTCACCCGCCTGGCCTGAAATGTTTGAATGGACGCGTGGGCAGGGGGTGACCATTCTCTCGGCGCAGGATGTCCATCAATCCCCAGTCGCGGCGGTGATAGCCCAAGCACGCGGCGTGCTTGGCACCGGCCCTTGCTATCTTTCCTTCGACATTGACGGGCTCGATCCCGCCTTTGCGCCCGGCACCGGCACGCCCGAGATTGGCGGGCTGGCAAGTTGGCAGGCGCAAGCGATCCTGCGCGGTATGGCGGGTGTTGATTTTCGCGGTGCGGATATTGTGGAAGTTGCCCCGGCCTATGATGTCGCGGAAATCACCGCGCTGGCTGCCGCCACCATGGGCTGGGAATATTTGTGCCTTTTGGCTGACAAGAAGTGACATCAGGATAAATTCCTGCCGCCTTCATTCATATCAGGCGGAAAGTCTAGTAATTTTGCTATCAGGCGCGAATTTTCTCTTGCATTCAAACTGAACTCCGCATATACGCTCGTCAGCGCCATCCGGGATGGAGGCGCTGACGCCATCGCACGTGCCGCAAGGCCCGACTTCCGGGCCACAAGCAACGACGGGACGCGTCCTTTGTTCGATCCGGCCACCAATGGGCCGGAATGTTCGAGGGAGCCGCCTGTGTCGCCTGTCTGCCGCTCTGCGATGACCTCCTCATCGCTTTGAACGCAGTGCCCTAAAGGCGTAGCTGCGCGCCCACCTTGCCCCTAAGCCAGCTTTGCAGGCCGAGGGGGGTTCGGGGTCGGAACGCGGCATGGCGCCCGGCGGGCTTCCTCATTCCCGCCGCTGCACCCAGCCCCAAGGGCTGCGGTGCGGCGGCGGGGGCGCCGTTTCTTCCCTTTCAGAAGGGGTCTCCGTGATGAGCCATATTCGTACCCGCACTGCCGTTTCCCCGCTGCGCCGTTCCGCCAGCGTGCCGCCTTGTCCTTCCGTGGATGGTCTGGTGCAAATCCTGCAACCGGAAAACCCTGTCTATTGCCTGCGTCCGGCGGCTGTCACCGAAGCGGCGCGCGATTTTCAGGCAGCCTTTCCGGGTGACGTCCTTTATGCCGTGAAATGCAATGCGGAGCCCACGATCCTGCGCGCCATCGCGGCCGGCGGCATCACGCATTTTGACTGCGCCTCCGATGCCGAGGTTCGACTGCTGCGCAGCATGTTCCCCAACGCGTCGCTGCATTTCATGCACCCTGTGAAATCCCGTTCCGCGATCCGTGCAGCCTGGCATGATTTCGGCGTGCGCGATTTCGTGCTCGACACCGATGAGGAGCTTTGGAAAATCCTGGCCGAAACCGGCGAAGGCGCGCGCGGCCTTGTGGTGCGGCTTGCCCTGCCCAAGGGCAGCGCGGCCTATGATCTTTCCGGCAAATTCGGCGCGGAACCCGCTGTGGCGGCGGAATTGCTTCGCACAGCCCGCCCGCATGCCGCGCGTCTTGGCATTTCCTTCCATGTCGGGTCGCAATGCCTGGACCCGGCGGCCTGGACCCGCGCCATGAAGATGGCGGCGGAAGTGATCAACATTGCCGGCGTTGCGGTGGATATTGTTGATGTGGGCGGGGGCTTTCCGGTGCTTTATCCCGGCAGCCAACCGCCGCCGCTGGCTGCCTTTATGGCTGCCATTCGTGAAGGCGCGGCAGCCTTACCGCGCGGCATCAAGCTTTGGGCGGAACCAGGACGCGCCTTGGTGGCAAGCGGTGCTTCGGTAGTGGTCCAGGTGCAGCAGCGCCGGGGCAATGCGCTTTACGTGAATGATGGTGTCTATGGCGCACTTTCCGATGCGGGGGCGCCGGGGTTTCGCTTTCCACACCGCCTGATCCGGGCGGCCGGCAGCAGGCCAGGTGCTGCGCCACAGGAATTCGTGCTGTTCGGCCCCACCTGCGATTCGGCAGATGTCATGAAAGGTCCATGGACTTTGCCAGGTGATATCGGCGAAGGGGATTGGATCGAAATCGGGCAGCTTGGGGCTTATGGCACGGCATTGCGCACGGCCTTCAATGGCTTCGACCGCGCCTTGGTGACCGAAGTTGCTGACGCGCCACTGCTCGTCAGCCCGCAAAACGTGACAAACGCGCCGCGCGCGGCGTGACTTGGAAGGAAAACTAACATGAAACACACTGCTTTCACTGGCCGCCTGCTGATCCTCGGCTTTGGTTCCATCGGCCAAGGGGTGCTGCCCCTGATCCTGCGCCATATTGATATGCCAAAGGAACGGATTGAGATCCTGACCTCCGACGCGCGCGGTGAGGCGATCGCCGCGCAGCACGGCATTCGTCACACCATCCTGCCCCTCACGCGAGGGAATTACGCGGCGGAACTCAGCGCGCGCCTCACGCGCGGCGATTTCCTGCTTAATCTCTCGGTGGATATCTCATCAGTTGCGCTGGTGAAGCTTTGCCGCGAGATCGGCGCGCTTTATCTGGACACCTGCGTGGAACCCTGGGCCGGCGGATACACGGATACGTCGCTTTCCCCCTCACTGCGGTCCAATTACGCGCTGCGGGAAAGCGCGCTTGCGCTTAAGGATGGGGCGGGGCCCACGGCGGTCATGACCCATGGCGCCAATCCGGGCCTTGTTTCGCATTTCGTGAAACAGGCGCTGCTGAATGTCGCGCATGATACGGGCCATGCCGTGGCCATGCCGAAATCCCGCGCGGAATGGGCGACGTTGGCGCATGAGCTTGGCGTGAAGGTGATTCACATCGCCGAACGCGATACCCAGGTTGCCGCGAACGTGGCCAAGCGCCGCGGCGAATTCGTCAATACCTGGTCCATTGATGGCTTCACGGGTGAAGGCTGCCAGCCGGCAGAACTTGGCTGGGGTAGCCATGAAAAGGCGCTGCCCGCAGATGGGTTGCGTCACGATTTCGGCAGTGACGCGGCGATTTATCTGATGCGCCCCGGTGCAGCGACGCGCGTGCGCAGCTGGACCCCGCTGGAAGGCCCGATGCATGCCTTTCTCATCACCCATAATGAGAGCATTTCGATCTCGGATTACTATACGCGCCGCGATGCCTCGGGCGCCGTGATCTATCGCCCGACAGCGCATTATGCCTATCATCCCTGCGATGATGCGGTGCTTTCGCTGCATGAATTCGCGGGCCAGAACTGGAATATCCAGGAAAGCAAGCGCCTGATGATGGATGAAATCAGCTCCGGCATGGATGAGCTTGGCGTCTTGCTGATGGGCCACAAGAAGGGCGCCTATTGGTATGGCTCTCGCTTAACCATTGAGGATGCACGCGCGCTTGCCCCGCATAATAACGCGACCTCGCTGCAAGTTTGCGCGGCGGTGCTGGCCGGCGTGGTGTTCGGCATGGAAAACCCAGCACTAGGCGTGATGGAGGCCGATGAGTTGGACCACGCGCGCATGCTGGAAATCTGCCTGCCTTATCTGGGCGAAATGGCGGGGGTGTATTCTGACTGGAACCCACTTCAGGATCGCGCCACGCTTTTCCCGGAAGAGCTTGATCGGGAAGACCCCTGGCAATTCGTCAATTTCCGCGTAACTTGATACGTCACGCGGCACCCAGGCGTGGCGTGATCTTAGCTTACAGACCACGCCAACAGGCCGTTTAGCCGCATGCTTTCAGCGCCGCTGGGTCAGTCTTTTCGAGCACCCAATTCCTTGCCCGATCAAGCAATTGGGGCAACCCACTGGCTTGGTCGGTCATCAGGATTTGTGGAGAGAAGGACGTCCCTGGCGCTGGGTGGAGAATTATCTTCCAACCCCCTGAGGTTTGGTCAAAAACCTCGAAACGCCAAGCCCCAAAACCGAAAAGCCCGACGCGAAGCTGACGCGAAGACATGCAAGTGCCTTTTGCTTTAATTCCAACGCTTCCTAGTACGCATAGACAAGCAAGGCAAGTGTCTATAACCAGCTGAGGGTTCTGGTTTTTTAAGCCCTTGCTTCGCGTGAATAGCGGTCAAGGAGCCTGCAGGGGCTGTGATTAGGGGGCGATCTGCCCCGGAACCGGTTGTCCAGAAAAGAAGGCCGCGAGCGACTCAGCCGCTGACATCTCAATGGCTTCGCGCACTTGCGCCACGGCCGACCCCAGATGGGGCGTAAACAGGGTGCGAGGATGGGCCAAAAGCGCCGGCGGGATTGCGGGGGGGCGATGCGGCAAGGCCCAATCCTCCATGGCGAAGACATCAGCCGCAAAACCTCCTAGCCGTCCAGCGTGCAGTGCTTCGGCCACCGCTGCTTCATCTACCAAGGAACCGCGCGCGACATTCACCACCAGCGCATGAGGTGGCAGGCTAGCCAGTCGCGCTGCGTCGAGGATGTGTCTGGTGCCTGGCGTAAGCGGCAGCGCAAGGACCAGCGCGTCAGCCAAAGGAAGAATCGCCTCAAGCGGCATCATCGTCACGCCATCCGGCGCTGGGGCAGCCTGGTCATAACCAATCAAGCGGCAGCCAAAGCCCTGAAGTCGCGCCGCAATCGCCCGCCCTACCCGGCCAAAACCAAGCAACCCAATAGTCGCGCCTTCCAAGCCTGCGCCGTAAAGGATGGGACGCCAACCGGCGAATGCGCCGCTACGCACCAATTTATCTCCAGCGCGCAGATGCCGCCCAAGGCCAATCAGCAAACCAATGGCTAGTTCGGCCGTTGGCGCGGTGAGAAGGTCTGGCACCACCGAAACCGTCACCCCACGTCGCTGACACGCGGCAAGGTCGAAATTATCGGCGCCCTTCAATGCGCAGCCGATCATGCGAAGCTGCGGACAGGCGGCCAGGAAATTATCATCCACGTGATCGGTCATGAAGGTAAGCAACCCATCCGCCGCTGAGGCACGTGTGCGCAATGCCTCTGCCGACCAGGGCTCAGGCCCATCATTCATCTCCACATCAGAAAAACTCTTTAGACGCGCAAGCACCGTCGCATGAAGTGGCTGAGTCACTAGGATGCGTGGTTGCGTGGCGGGTTTCATTAAATTGTCACTCCAGCTTCGGTGAGGAGACAGTATAGCGCCACAAAAAGCGATCATGAAGGCCGGTTCTTTGTATTCCGAAATTCAAACCAGGGGGTACTCGATTTTGCGTCTTTCTGATGCTGGCGTGACCTATCCTGGTGGCACTCTTGCGTTACAGCCAACTAGTTTGGAATTCGCGGAGGGCGCTTTCACGATTTTGCTTGGGCCTTCAGGCGCTGGCAAATCAACGCTACTCCGCAGTTTGAATGGACTTGTATCGCTCAGCCAGGGGCAGGTGGTCTCCGCGCGTTTGGGCGTATTACGCAGTGCGCACCAGTGGCAGGAACACCGCCGCAAAACTGGCATGATTTTTCAGCAGCATCAGCTGATCGGTCGCCTGACTGCACTCGGGAATGTCCTCATGGGACGGCTCGGGCACCATTCCACCATACGTAGCCTGTTCCCTTTATCGGCAGCTGAAAAACGTCTTGGTTTGGATGCCTTGGATCGGGTTGGCTTGCTGGACTATGCCTTGCGGCGTGCCGATCAGCTCTCAGGAGGGCAGCAGCAGCGTGTTGGCATTGCGCGCGCGTTGGCTCAGGGGCCCAACCTTATACTAGCGGATGAACCTGTCGCCTCCCTTGACCCCGCGACCGCAGAACGAGTGCTGGCGCTTTTGCATCAGATATGTCGGCAGGATGGGCTGAGTGCAATTATTTCACTGCATCAAGTGGAGCTTGCGCTCAAATTCGGTGATCGCATCATCGGTATCAATTCTGGGCATGTCGTTTTTGATGGACCGCCGGATAAGCTTGATGGAGACGCCATACGCCGAATTTATCACCGCAGCCCAATCCAGCAAAAGCATTCAATACATGAGAACGAACTGGAGATGACCCCATGAAACGCCGCGCATTTCTCGCGACACCGCTGCTACTGCCCGTGCTGGCGCAGGCCCAAACCCGGGATCCTGCGCGCTTGCGCCTTGCCTTGCTGCCAGATGAAAATGCCTCGACCATCGTCCAGAACGCTCAACCATTACGTGCCCATCTGTCTCAGGTCCTTGGTCGCGAAGTGCAGGTAGTTGTCACGACCGATTATTCTTCAATGATCGAGGCGATGCGCTTTGGCCGTATCGAAATCGCGTATTTTGGGCCTTTTTCTTATGTGCTGGCCAAATCACGGGCCGAGGGGATAGAGCCCTTCGCCGTTGGTGTGGAACGCGGTTCCCCAACCTATCGTTCCATCATTATAGCGACTGCAGGCGGGCCCGTGCAGAAGCTTGAAGATGTGCGTGGCCACCCGGTTGCCTTTGGCGATCAGGCTTCAACATCCTCGCATCTTGTGCCGCGCGCAACTATTCTTCGGCGCACTGGCCTTGCCGGGGAGCGGGATTTCCGCGTGGTGCATGTCGGTACGCATGACGCTGTTGCGCGTACGGTCGAAGCGGGACGCGCACCCGCTGGCGCCCTTTCCGAGCCGATCTTCCATTCTCTCCTCGCGCGCAACATCATCCGCCGTGATCGTTTGGTGGATGTTGCCTTTTCAGATCCCATTCCGAATTATCCCATGGTGATGCAAGGTGATCTGGCGCCTGCGCTAAAGCAAGCCATTCGCGATGCTTTTCTTACCCTGAATAATCCGGAATTGCTGCGCAATTTCCGCGTGGAAGGCTTTGCGCCGACAACCGATGCTGCCTATGATGTACTGCGCGAGACGGCACGCATCCTCAATCTTGATCTGAGCCGCATGAGCTGATGTCAACCACTACGCAGGACCATATCATCGCGGCTGACCGAAAGGCCGGCCTGCGACGGGCATTGCTGATTGCCTGCCTATTGGCGATTTGCTTTGCGGCTCTTTCCATTACCGGGTTCTTCGATGCTGCGCGCTTTGCTGAGGGTATGCCGGCCTTGGCGCAATTATTCTCGGAAATGATTCCGCCTGATTTTTCGCGCTGGCAACATTGGCTGCGCCCCTTATTGGATACACTCGCCATGTCCATTGCGGGCACCATCCTGGCCGTGATCCTATCGTTGCCATTAGCCTTGCTTGCCGCACCGAATACCACGCCTTTTCCGGCCCTAGGCTATATTGCGCGGCTTCTGCTTTCCTTCTTGCGTTCAGTTCCTGAACTGATCCTGGGTATCATCTTCGTCGCGGCCGTAGGATTTGGGGCCTTGCCTGGCGTGCTTGCACTGGCCTTGCATTCCGTCGGTATGGTTGGAAAATTCTATGCTGAGGCGATTGAACATGTGGATTCGCGCCCCTTGGAAGCTGCGCGGGCTGCTGGGGCAAACCGCATACAGGTAATCACCCATGCTGTTTTGCCGCAGGTTCTACCCCAAATGGCGGATATTACGATCTACCGCTGGGAATATCATTTCCGTGCATCAACCGTCCTTGGCATTGTCGGCGCTGGCGGCATTGGCTTTGAATTGATCGCTGCCCTTCGCCTGATTGCCTATGACCAGGTAGCCGCGATTCTTCTCACGATCCTGGCATGTGTCGTGGTGGTTGATAGTTTGGGCGCAATTCTCAGAAGGCGGCTTAAGTAAACCCGTGCTGATGCGCCAAACAATGGCACAAGGCCTTTGGTATAACTAAGCCCGCGTTCCCTTCGACCGGTATGGGTCAACTTGCGAACACCGTGACGCGCAGGATTCACACTAATGTCACGCTTCTGAAGCCGCTTCATCATCTAAATCTTCTACCTAAACATTCTTCGTTTTTTCTTCGTTCGTATGACCTTCATGGGAGACGTTACATGCTTGGGAAACGCATGATGGGTGCCGCAGCAGCGGCGGCCATCGCTATTGGCTTTTCTGCTTTCGACGCTACCGCACAGCAGCGCCAGCGCTTCGATTATTGGTATGGCCTTACCGGACAGCTTGGCGAGGTGATGGCCGATCACTGCAAGCGCTTCAACGAGAGCCAGACCCAGTACGAAGCGGTGTGCACGGGTCAAGGCGGTTATGATCGCGCGGAGCAAAACACGATCGCCGCCTATCGTGCCCGACAGCATCCCACATTGGTGCAGATATATGACGCCGGAACAGTCAACTTCATGCTGTCCGGCGCGACCTACAACGCGGTGCAGTTCGCCCGTGATTTCAATATGAAAATTGACTGGAATGACTACTTCCCTGGCGTCGCACTTTATTATGCGACTTCACGTGGAGAGATGTGGTCTTTCCCGTATAATTCATCATCCGCCGTGATGTATTGGAATCGTGGCGCCTATCAGCGCATTGGTCGCAATGAGGCAGCCGGTACGTGGGAACAATTGGAAAATGACCTACGCTCGCTGAAGGCTTCGGGGCATGCCTGCCCCATGGCGATTGATTTCGACACCTGGCAATGGGTTGAGCAATTCCTTGCCATTCACAACCAGTCAATCGCCACACGCGCCAATGGCTATCAGGGGCTGGATGCGGAGCTGGTGTTTAATCGTGGCCTACTGCCGCGCCATCTGACCAATATGAAGCGTTGGCTTGACGAGGGCCTAGTGCGCATCCAGACAGCCCAGACTGGCAAGACACTTGTGCAGGCCTTCGCCGATGGAAGTTGCGCTGTTACCATGTCTTCGATCGCAAATCATGGCGTTGTTGGCTCGACCGCCGCTGATAGGCTGCAATGGTCTGTCGCTATGCTGCCTGTTTACGAAGGGTTCCAGCGGCATAATTCGCTTGTGGGTGGCGCTTCCCTTTGGGTCATGCAGGGCAAGTCACGAGGTGAGTACCAAGCGGCCGCTGCCTTCCTCGACTATGTCGCGTCCCGCGCGGAAGTGGAATGGATGCCGACAGTAACCGGCTATATCCCGATCACCAATGCTGCCTTCCGTCATATGCAAGATAACGGCTTTTACAACCGCGCTGGTTTCGCTGGTCGTGAAACGGCCATCACATCGCTTACGTTCACGCCACCGAGCGAAAATACCCGTGGGATCCGGCTTGGCAATTTTACCTCCATCCGTGCGGAGCTGCAGGCGGAAATGCAGGCGGCCTACACGGGGCAGAAATCAGTGCAGCAGGCACTTGATGATGCTGTGGCCCGCGGCAACCAGATTCTGCGTCGCTTTGAGCAGACGATGCGTGGTCGTCAACTTCCATAATCACTGGTGGCCCGGGCGTCCTTGCGTCCGGGCCATTAGTAATAACTTCGGCGGGAATTTTTATGAGCGGTAAGCGCGTTACATTTAAAAAATTTTGGCTGGCAATCCTTCTGATCCTGCCGCAGCTATTTCTTGTATTCACTTTTTTCTATTGGCCTGCCGGTGAGGCGCTTTATTGGGCCTTTACATTGGAACCCCCCTTTGGTGGTGAACAGCAATGGGTGGGATGGCAGAATTTTGAAACTGTTTTCGCTGATCCGCTTTATTGGAACTCAGTGAAGCGGTCGCTACTTTTTGCTTTTTCCAGCACAGCGCTTGCCATGGGTATAGGTCTGTTACTGGCAAGTTTTGTTGATCGCCAGCTTGCCGGCTATAAGGTGTATCGGTTTATCTATTTTTGGCCTTATGCGGTGGCTGCCCCAGCGGTCGGTCTTGCTTTCCGCTTTATTTTTGCACCCGACGCGGGGTTTGTCTCTGCAGTTAATGTCTGGTTCCCCGGCTTATGGAATCCAGCGCTTGATGGCGTGGATGCCATGGTGCTGATTGTTTTGGCCAATGCCTGGTCGATGGTCGCCTATAATTTTATTTTTTTCCTTGCCGGCTTGCAGTCCATTCCGCGAAGCCTAGTGGAGGCTGGAGCAATGGATGGCGCGGGGGCGTTACGGCGAATGCGCGATTTGCAACTTCCCCTCATCGCGCCCACCTTTTTCTTCCTTGTGGTGATCAATATTACGGATAGTTTCGTGAACTCCTTCGGTATTGTTGACATCACCACCGGGGGTGGTCCGGCGCGTGCAACCGATTTGATGGTATTCAAAATCTATTCTGACGGCTTCAAGGGAAAAGATTACTCGCTTGCGGCGGCACAGTCGCTTGTCCTCATGCTCATGGTTTGCGCCCTGACCTTCATACAATTCCGTTTTGTCGAACGCCGCGTGCATTACAGCTAGGGCATTAGCAGCAATGATCGAACGTACCCCACTCCTCAACTTCACGACCCATGCGATTTTGATAGTGGGGCTTGTGATGCTGCTATTGCCGCTCTGGATCGTCTTTGTTGCTTCGACCCATGATTTCAGGACGGTCAATACCGTACCGATGCCTCTTTGGCCGGGTTCGCATATGGTGGAAAACTATATTGCTGCCTGGACACAATCTGGCTTTGGACCGAAAATGCTGAACAGTTTGGTGATGGCGATTGGCGTTACCTCAGGAAAGATCGCCATTGCAGCTCTTTCCGCCTATTCCATCGTTTATTTCCGCTACCGGTTACGGATGGTATTTTTCTGGATTATTTTTATCACACTGATGCTGCCGCTCGAAGTGAGAATTGTTCCAACCTATGCGGTCGCTGCAAATGCACTTCGTCCACTTCAGGTGTTGTTTGATTCACTTGGCTTGTCTTGGTTACTCGAATCGGTAACTGGCCTTCGGCTTGTCTTGCCCGAATGGAGTCTGCTCAATTCATATTCGGGTCTTATCCTGCCATTGATAGCCACCGCCACCGGCACTTTTCTCTACAGGCAATTTTTTCTAACCGTACCAGATGAGCTATTGGAAGCCGCAAAGATGGATGGTACCGGCCCCTTACGCTTTCTGTTTGATATTTTACTTCCACTCTCGAAGACAAACATGGCGGCGCTGGCGACCATCATGTTCGTCTATTCCTGGAACCAGTATCTCTGGCCACTGCTTATCGTAACC